>SKIF01000078.1 GCA_007116575.1 Paracoccaceae bacterium | reverse complement strand
GCAGCAAGAGCGCGAAGATCAGCGAGGGGATCGCCATCAGCGCATCGACGAAGCGCGAGAGCACCTGATCCAGCCAGCCCCCGCGCAGGGCCGCCAGAATACCCAGCCCCGTGCCCACCAGAAAGGCCAGCGCGGTCGTTGCAAAGGCAATGCCCACAGTGTTGCGCGCGCCATAGATCAGCCGCGAGAGCATGTCGCGCCCCAGCCGGTCGGTGCCAAGCAAATGCGTGCTGTCCCATGGCTGGAAAGAAGTGCCCACCACCGCGCGCTCTGCATAAGGGGCAAGCACGGGGGCAAAGACCGCGACAATGATATAGAGCGCGATAACCAGTATTCCGAAAGCGGCGGTCAGCGGCATGTCGCGCACGACCAGCGCCATGTCGCGCGGCAGCGTGCGGGCAAGCGTGGTGCGAAACAGCAACGACAGCGGGATAGAGGCCGCGATGAACCCGATAAGGAAAACCAGCACGCCCATCATTTCCTCCGCATCAGGCGCGGGTTGGTGAGCGTCGAAAGCACATCCGCCGTCAGGTTCAACAGCACATAGGCCGAGGCAAAGATCAGCGCGATGGCCTGCACCACGGCAATGTCACGCTTGGCCACACTATCGACCATCAACTGGCCAAGGCCGGGATAGACAAACACCACCTCAACCACGACAACGCCCGTGATCAGATAGGCCAGATTGATCGCGATTACATTGATGATCGGGGCCAGTGCATTGGGCAGGGCATGGCGCAGCACGATGCGGAGCGGCGACAGGCCCTTGAGGCGGGCCATTTCGATATAAGGGCTTGCCATCAGATTGATGATCGCGGCGCGGGTCATGCGCATCATATGGGCGGTAACGACCAGCGTCAGGGTCAGTGCGGGCAGGAAAGTGACATAAAGCTTTTCGCCCAGTGGCATATGGGGCGACAGCCGCACCAGCGACGGAAACAGCCCGCTTTGCGCGAGGATGAAGATCAGGATGTAAGCGACGAAAAATTCGGGAACAGAGATCGCCGAGAGCGCGCCGGCATTGGCCACACGGTCAAACAGCGAATTGCGCCAGAGGGCGGCCAGAACGCCAAGGATCAACGACAGGGGAACCGCGATGGCGGCAGCGTAGAGCGCCAGAAAGATCGTGTTGCCAAGACGCGCAGCCAGCATATCGGCAATCGGGCGGCGCGTCGCCAGTGAGGTACCGAAATCGCCCTGCAACACCCCTGTCGCCCAGTTCCAGTAGCGTACAGGCGCCGGGTCATTCAGGCCAAGCTGCGTGCGAAGAGCTGCCAGGGTCTCGGGCGTGGCGGCCTGACCAAGCAGCGCCGAGGCCAGATCCCCGGGCAGCAATTCGGTCGCGCCGAAAATGACGACTGACACCACGAACAGTGTCAGCAGGCCCAAAGCCAGCCGCTGCGCAATCATCACGAGGACTGCGTGCATAATCCCCCCTGTTTATTGTTATTGCGCCCTGATCGAGCGGAACGCCCCGCCCCGATCAGGGGGCGGGGCAGTGGATCAAGCGAACCACCAGCGTTCGGGCGCGCGGAAGCCGTCAAGGTTCCAGTTGGCCGAGATTCGCTCGGGCGTTTCCACGTTTTTCGCAGCGCCCATGACGTAATTGTTGTTCATCGGAACGATGACCGACCCCTCGAAGGACACGATGCGCTGCATCTCATGATACATTTCGCGGCGCAGATCCTCGTCGATTTCCGAGCGCGCCTTGACCAGCAGTTCATTGAAGCGCTCATGTTCCCAGAAGCTGTCATTCCACGCGGCACCCGCCGCATAACCTGTGGTGAACATGTGGTCTTCGACCGCTCGCCCGCCCCAGTAGCTGGCGACGAAGGGTTTCTGCATCCAGACATTATCCCAATAGCCGTCATTGGGTTCGCGCACGAGGTTGATGCTGATGCCCGCTTGCGCCGCCGTTTCGGCAAACAGCGCGCCCGCATCGACAGCCCCAGAAAACGCCGCGTCCGCCACATGCAGATCCACGCTCAGACTCTCCATCCCTGCCTTGCGCAAGTAATGGCGCGCGCGGTCGGGGTCGAACTCCTTCGGCTCCATATCCGCATGGAAATAGCGGTTGGCCGGGCCGATCGGGTTGTCATTCGACACAGCCCCATGCCCGCCAAGGATCGTGTCCACCATCTGCTGTCGGTCAATCGCGTATTTCAGCGCCAGCCGGACGTTGTTGTCGCTGAAGGGTGCTGCGCGGCTGTCCATGGGGAAGACATAATGCGCATTGCCGGGGATCGAGAGGATATTGGCCACCCCACGCGATTCCAGCATGCCGATCGTGGCAGGGTCGATCTGGTCGATCAAATCCACCTGCCCTGTCATCAGCGCATTCAGACGCGCGGCCGAGTCAAGGATCGCCAGAATCTCCACCCGGTCGAAATGCGCGCGGTCCGATTTCCAGTAATTCGGGTTGCGGTTCAGCGTCGCCTGTACGCCCGGCTCGTAGCTTTCGACAATGTAAGGGCCGCAACCATCGGTCGAGGTCGGGTCGATCTTGCCATCACTGCCCGGCATGATTGCCAGATGGTAGTCCGACATCAGATAGGGGAAGTCGCCATTGGGCGCGTTCAAAGTCACGACGACATTCTGCCCGTCAGCGCGGATCTCGGTCACCGGGTCGAAAAACTGCTTGATCGCCGAAGTGGCATCATCGCCACGGTGATGGTTGAGCGAGGCGATCACATCCTCGACCGTCACATCCTTGCCCGAATGGAAACTCACGCCCTGACGTATGCGGAACACCCAGGTCGCGCCATCATCCGAGTCCCAGCTTTCGGCGATCTCGCCGATCAACTGCCCGTCGGAGTCGACTTCGATCAGCTGGTTATGACGCGAAGCCGCGAAAACCTGTGCGTACAGATTATCCCACAAACCCGGATCATAGCCATCAGTGGTGTTGCCATGCCCCAGCCCGATGCGGAACGTACCCCCCTTGTTGGGCGCGGCTTTCGCGCTGCGATAGCTGGCAGGCAGTATCAACCCTGCCGCACCCAGCGCAGTGGCACCTTGCAGCAGCCCGCGGCGGGTCATCCTCTGCGAAGTGATGTTTCTTGTCATAGAGTTTCTCCCTGGTTTGATGGCGCTAGCCGGTATGCGCCGTCCCTGCGCCTGCTCAGTAGTGATCAAGTGTAACGATGAAATTACAAACGCACCATTGGCCACTAGGAAAGACCAAAGCAAGCCGCAGGTCAATCACTGGCTTTGATTGACCGGTCAATCAAATACAAACTGGCACAACTCGGCGTTGTCGTGCTATGGCCAAACAACAGCTCGGTCATTCGCCCTGCATACCCAAATCGCACCACTTTCCGTTGGCATAATGCGCCCCGTCACCCGTTTGCGTTCCGGTTCCTATCATGAGTGACTGAACGACCGACGATATTTCCCACTTCCGAACGTTGTGGATTGTCCACCTTCCCCGGCATGGCGGAGGATCAAGCGCTTGCGAGAACTCTAGGTTAAGGATCAGACTTGAAACAGACCCCCGCAACCCTACCGTTCCGATGCGTACACACGCGAAAAGCGACTGATCATGGGCCTGCGCCCCAAAAAAGACATGGTTATTACTACTCTTTGAGTGGGACAGAGTTGACGATGTCTTGCGACATCTTCACTCTTAACGTGTAAATTTTGACGGATTGATGGGATGACGTCTGAAATCAGGATTCTTGCTGTCGAGGACGACGAGGATATACGCAGGCTGCTCGAGCAAGTCTTCGAGAATGCTGGTCTGCCAGCTCGGGTTGTTGGCAGCTTGGCCGAGTTCCGTTCCAGCCTGGCGCAAGAAGACGCAGGCATCTGCATAGTCGATATCGGACTGCCCGATGGAGATGGGCTGTCGCTCGTCTCGGAATTGCGAGCTGTCGGCGGGCGCGGGATCGTGATCCTCACTGGTCGCGGCTCGGAACTCGATCAGGTTCTTGGGCTTGAGCTGGGCGCTGACGCGCTATATCCTCAAACCCTTCAGACAACGCGAGTTATTGGCTCGAATACGAGCCGTTGCGCGCCGTCTGGATGCCTCTAAAGGCAGTTCCGATACAGAACATGACGACGCACAAACCTCGATGCACGGCTATCTGGTCGATCTGAAGTCGCGGACGGTTTCAGCGCCGGACAGCACTGTGGTCAGCCTGACAACTGCCGAGTTCGATGTCCTTGCTGTGCTGCTGGCGCATCGCGGCCAGGCGATCAGTCGCGACGAAATCCTCAAGGAAATCAAGGGCAAGTCGTGGCATTCCTCATCGCGGGGTATTGATGGCCTGATCAGCCGTCTGCGCAAGAAGCTCCCGGTGCAGAATAGCAGCCGCGATTTGATCAAGACGCTGCACGGGGTCGGGTACATGCTTACGCCACAGCGTTAGCGGAAACCGTACAAGCGGACCACCCCGCCCGCCACTCGCCTGCTGATTGCATAAAATTAAATCTTTCCGTCACGAATCGGTCCTCATTACCTGTTTCTCTGATCTCAGACGCAAACATCGGGGGTCAACATGTCGATCAGTATCTTCAAGTTCGGAAGCCGCCACGGCAGCACGATCAGGCTGGCTGTTGATCGCAAGGCAGATGCTGGCTGGCAACCGCAGATCAATGACGTATTTCCTGATTTCAGTGCGCACTCGACCAAGGGGCGAATTGACTTCAGCGAATGGGCAGATGGAAACTGGGTGCTGCTGATCTCGCACCCGGCGGCATTCACGCCAGTCTGCACCACCGAAATTCGTGCGCTTGCAGAACGTCATGAGGAATTCGCAGAGCGCCAGATCAAGATCATCGCGCTGACCGGAGATTCTCTTGAGCGTTTGAATGACTGGTCGGACGAGATCGAGCATGACAGCGGCGTAACGATTCCCTTTCCGCATATCTCGGATGAAAACCAAGTTATCACAAAGGGTTGCGGATTGATGTCGCAAGAAATAGGCGCGCGTGGCCGGTTGTGCGCCCGGCGTAGCCTGCTGATCGACCCGCGCGGAATCGTACGGATGATCATGGATTATCCCTTGGCCGTCGGTCGGTCCGTGGACGAAACCCTGCGCAGCATTGATGCTCTCATGCTCTCCGAACGCGTCGGCGGCCTCGCACCGTCGGACTGGAAACCCGGAGAGCCGCTGTTGCCGCGCCGCACGACCTCGCCGCACGCAATGAAGCTGCGCTATGGCAAGCAAGAGACCGATGCGTGCTCTCTTTTCGGGGAAACGAAAGCCCGTCCGGATGAAAGCGATCCTGCGCAAGCGCCACGCTCTGGCAGGCTTCCCGAAATCAGCAATATCGAACTCAGGCGCCTCGTGAACGAGCACAATCTTCAAATGAGGGCAGATGCAGGCGCCGACGCAGGCAGGTCGTCAGACGTTTTCGCCACGCTGCGCCACTAACAACCACCAAGGCGGGCAGACTGCCCGCGAGTGGACAAGATGCAACAAGAGGACCAAACAGATGCTGGAGAATTTGGCAACTCAGGCAATCCCCCTTGGCCCAGCCCCGCCGAGCCGTAATCTGATGGAAGAAGATTTTTCGGTCCTCGTCCTCGATGATGAGGAAGACGTCCGTGAAACCATGTGCGCGATGATTTCCTCGCTGGGCGTTTCGGTCGAGGCAACAGGTGACGCTGCCAGCTTCTTTGAAAAGCTTGGCGAAGGTGGTCATGATGTCATCATTCTTGATCTCATGATGCCCGGATGCGACGGGCTGGAAGTCCTGTCCCGATTGGTACCGTTCAAGAAGTCCAAGATCATCATTTGCAGCGGAACAGGAGTTCGCGTTCTCGATACCGTCAGCCTGTCTGCGCAGTCACTGGGGCTGGACGTGATCGGTATTTTGCAAAAGCCTCTCCGCCGCAAAAGCCTGAAGACCATGCTGGAGCACGCACGGCAGACCCGATCCTCGCCTCCTCCGCCTATGGAAACTGCAAACCGCCGACCGAAGATCACGCGGCCCATGCTCATCCGGGCGCTGGAAACGCGCGAGATCATCTGTTTCCTGCAACCCAAGATGCACCTGTCCAATGGGACGGTTTACGGTTTCGAGGCCCTGGCACGCTGGCAACATCCCGAATTCGGGATGATTCTCCCTGATGTGTTCATCTCGAAGGTTTCGGAATTCGGCCTGGACTACGAATTGTCGATCACCATCATCGAACAGGCACTCGAGGTTCTGGCAGAGCTGTCCAACCCTGATATATCCATTGCGGTGAACACACCGGCCAGCGTCCTGTCGCATCCGCAATTCGAAGGCGTTGTTGCCAGTTTGCTTTCGCGCCACGGTCTGATGCCGCGCCATCTGTTTCTTGAGGTAACCGAGGTCGGGGACAGCTGCATTTCACACGCGGAGCTTGAGTCCCTCATGCGCCTGAGCCTGAAGGGGCACCCGCTTTCCATCGACGATTTCGGCACTGGGGCGTCTTCTCTGGAACGCCTCGTCCGGATTCCCTTCGATGAATTGAAGATCGACCGCATGTTCATGTCGGGGCTGGAGTCCTCTGACCCCGCACGCGGGCTGGTCCGAAATCTGGTCGAGATCGCCAAACGGTTCGGCATGTCGGTGACGGTCGAGGGGGTCGAGACGAACGAGCCGATCGACATCCTCAAGGGGTTGGGTTGCGATTCCGCGCAAGGCTATGTGATCTCGCGGCCAATGCCTGCCAGTGCGTTGCGGGACTGGATGACAAGCTTCAACGAACGGCGCAAAGCAGACCCTGCCTGCGCCTGTAGCGCGGGTTTCGCCTGAGACAGCCGTGGTGCCAAGCCGCTCTGGCCTGCCATGGGTCAGGGCGTGGCGCGCCTTTCGGGGATCGTGCGGCAGGCAGGCCCGGGCCGCGCCCACCCCAGCTCCTTGATCCTGGTCCAGCCCCCCCACGGAACCGCCAGCAGATTTCTTTTACAAGGTGCGAATGGTTCGTTCCCTGCGCGACTGCGCGCACGGTGAGCCTGCTTGAACGCACGCCCCCGTCACCCGGCCCGCCACTCGGCGACCAATACTGACGCGACATCTTCAGGACTCGACAGCACTGCTTCACGACCATCGTGGCGGATCTTGCACCGGCAGATCGACGGGCGCCGGGATGACGGTCCGTGACCCCGTATCCTTGCGTGTCACGACAACGGCGCAGCCCTGCTCGATACGCACGGCGTTGGGCCGCAGATCCGCAATGCTCATGGAGCACGGGGTCTCTGCGTCATGCCCCAACCGGGGTAGAGAGGCAGAATGGATTTCAGGCCCTGCGCGCCTTTTGAGTGAACCCATCAAGATCGGCCCCCTCGGATACACTCACAGGTTGAAGACTTGTCGATGCCTGCGAGTTGGCTTTGCGTTCAATCGACCGTTGTCAGAGCGTGAGCCGTGTCAGATGCGGGTTACGGGGCACAGGGTGGAATGCACACCTCACAGATAGCGCGTGGGGCCGCCCCCCCCAGGCCCGGCCCCACGCTACGCAGACGCTGCGTTGCCATCATTTATCAATCCAGGCCCCCTGCCCGACCAGTTGCCCCCGTGTCGGCCCTTGTGTTTGGGGTGGAATGCCTGCTCAACAATCGGCAACCTACCCCAGCTGCGATCATCAGGTCCCCATCGCGTTGGCGGCTCAGGCGATGCAGAGTTCTTCCATCAGCCCAAGGTCATCAGCGCTGCTGACTTCCTGCTGCGCGCCCGGCGCGACGAAGGCAAGATAGGGCGTGAAGCGCTGTATCTTGGCGGTGTTGCTTGCGCCCGACCGCCGGGCCGCGGGGCTCTCAGTGTAGAGATAGTGTTCGCCGGGATACCAGTCGGCAGGCGTTGCGATGCCATGGGTATCGACAGCCTGAAGGGCCTCGATCGTCCGCAGGACTTCTTCCGTCGAACGACCGACATAGAGCGGATATTCGAAGATCATGCGGATACGCATCTGCGGATCAAGGATGAAAGATTTCCTGATCGGCCAGTTTGTGGATTCCTTGGGGTGATACATGCCAAAGGCTTCAGCGAACTGGCCATCGACATCCTCGACCGTCGGGAAGTCGACGCGATGCCCAAACCTCGTTTCGATATCACGGTGCCAGGCACGCTGTTCGGCGAGCGACGATGCCGTGAAACCGAGGATTTTGGTATTGCACGCCGTGAACTCGTCAAAGGTATTCGCCAAGGCGATCATTTCGGTGGTGCAGACGGGCGAGAACGCAACGGGGTGGCTGAACAGAAAGCTCCACGAGCCTTCGGCCCAGTCGAAGAACCGCATGTCGCCCTGCGTTGTCGTTGCGACAAAATCGGGAAAGATATCACCGATCCGCGGCGCCCAACTGTTCTTTTGCAGGTAGCCCGCAGGCATCCGGATTTGGTTTGGCTTGTCTGCGGCGAACTTGAAGAACTGCATACCCATCCTGATGTCCTTTCATTGAAGTGCACGATCTCTGAGTTCATTCTGCAGATAGACAAGACAACTTGTGGGCGAGTTTGTCGAAAGTTGTACAAATTGTTTTTTGCATGGCGCGACTTCAGACGCCTGAATGGACAATCTCCCTTATCCTGGCGCAGTGCATGGCTAATGGCGTCTGTGGACACGACCTGCAGGTTCTTGCAGTATTTCGCCGCAGCTTCTGTCGGTAATACAGGCAATGACTATGATCGAGATTTCCCACGAACACCTGAAGATGTTCGATCTCTTGACTAGTCCCATTTGTGTTTTCCGTCAGGATGGCCTGGAGGTGGACGCGACGAATGCTGCCTTCTGCGCGTGGCTGGGGCATGAGCGCGACGAGATAATCGGGATGAGCGTCGTTGACATCCACCCAGCCGGGCAACAGGCGCTTCTGCGTGAGCGCATAAGCACCTTTCTTGATGACGACTGCGAGACCACTGACTCTCTGGATCGGTGGCAGATCGTGAGCGGCAGCGGGAAGCTTCACCATGCCTCGGTTCATTGGCGCAAGGTTTTGCATGATGGCCGGACCGCCATTCTGGTCACCTTCACCGACCTGACGCGCGAGCATCTTGCCGAAAACCGCCTGCAGCAGCATGAAGACGAGGTTGCCCATGAAGCCCGACGCCCGCGCCTTGCCGACGCGAAGTTCACGCGGCTGTTT
>SKIF01000058.1 GCA_007116575.1 Paracoccaceae bacterium | reverse complement strand
TATCTGGCTTTACTGTCAGTGCATTCGAACAAGCGTTTTTAATTGTACGGCTTTATGTGGGGCAGAAAACCTAAAGTCATTGTTTACTGAATATAATCAATGGTTTTTGGCGGAGCAGGTGGGATTCGAACCCACGGAGCGCTCATCACGCTCAACAGTTTTCAAGACTGCCTCAATCGACCACTCTGACACTGCTCCGGCATTCTCTCCATTCCAAACGCCACCGTTTACTTGGCAAAGCTTACTTGCGGTGGTCTCCGGGGCCACTCACGCAGTTGCCGTTGATCTGCCCTTCGGTCACCCTCATACAAAATGGTGATTGGTGCGATAGATAGTCGTCGTTTTCGGGTTAAGCAAGCGCCCCGGGCGCAGAGGCCTCAGTTTGTCCTAGCGTTCTGCCCGAGTCTGCCGGTTCTTGTGCTCTGAACCGCTCCGGGTTTGGCTGAGGCTCCATCTCTTGTGTGGGATGGAGCAACAGGAGAAAGACCACTGACAAGTATTCCCCTTGAGGTGCGCGTACGGGCCCTGCGGCTGGTTCTCGACAACGAGGCGCAACATCCTCCACACTGGCGAGCGGTGATGTCGATTGCGGCGAAGGTCGGCTGCAAACCGCAGCCCATGAATGACCGGGGCAAGAGGGCCGAGGTCGACAGCGATTGGCGTGCGGGCATTCCGACCGAGATTGCCGAGAAGATGAAGGCACGGCACCGAGAGAACCCCGAGCCGCGCCAAGCGGGCCGAATCCGCTGGGGTATCGGAGTGTGCACGGCGGGACGTGGCGCTGCACCTACTGAAAGATATAGGGGAACTGTCCTGGCTGATCCGCGAGATCATCGACAGCACCACTTTGCACAAGCATGCTGAAAGCCCATTGATCATAGAGGTTGAAAGCTGGCTGGAACCGTTCCTGCTGAACCAAACGGCCCCCGACGAGGCGACGACCTCATCGGGGGCTGTCACGTTGGTAGCGGAGGAGGGACTTGAACCCCCGACACGCGGATTATGATTCCGCTGCTCTAACCAACTGAGCTACTCCGCCATCTCCGACGGCGCTTTAGTGGAAGGAAGAAACAGCGTCAAGACCCTGTGACATCATGAACCTGGGCGGTTGGCTGGACATCCTCAAGCGCTTCAGCGATCGGCACGTCCACACTCAAGACAGACTGATCAAGTATGTTGCCGGGAGAGTTTTGTTGGCGGCAGGACCCACTTCCCCACGGTCGACACGGCGTGACGTATTGCCGCAAGCTACGACAAAACAGGCCCGGCGACAGCGCCTGCCATCGCAAGAACCCGTGCGCCTGTGAGCGAAAACGGGCGGGCAGCACTACTTCTGCCAGGACTGCATGATCTGAATGATGATCACTGAGGGTCATAGATTTCGTTCAGAGCCGTGCAGGCCGACCGCCGGGATTACGCGTTCGACAATTTGGTGCGTGGCAACGTCTTCGGCCATGTGGGACGACTCTACGATCCGTGCAGACCGCTTAGGTCGCCGCACTGCGCTCCAAAATGGCGGACACGGCCTGTGCCATGCCTGTTTGCTCTGCGGTTCACGAACACGGCAGCCAGTCATTGCATCTCAATGGCGCTTGATGCGCGACCTTGATGGCGCTCTGAAGTGCCGTCATCCGCTCCGGGAGCTTTCATGACGTCAGTCCCGGTATGGACTGGCCAGCCGCCGCCCCGGTCGGCCTAGTGCCGGTCCCGCGACTCGGGTGTTGCGCGGTCAGTGGGTCGCAGAGCATTGGGCACGCACATATCAGATCATCGGCACCAGTCGCGATTCTACAAACGGCCCGGCGCGATGCGGGATTTTACGGCTTGTCCGAACGCCTGCGCGAACCGGCAGAACGATCCGGGACACGGGGCAAGCCGGAGTGAAAATTCTGACAACCGCTCGCGATCTGCTGTAGTCTGGATATCAAAACAATGGAGGTCGTATGGGCACGTATCTGGAGAACCCCTGGCGCGGGGGCGGGATAAAGGGGGCAGCACTGTTCCCGATGGCCGATGGCGGCAACGTCAGCCACCTGCTTCGGCGCTGTCCGGCCCACGCACCGACACCTCTGCATAATGCGGCTCAGCTTGCAGCCGGGCTTGGAGTGGCGCAGCTCTGGCTGAAGGATGAGCGTTCGCGTATGGGGTTGGGCAGTTTCAAGGCGCTTGGTGCCGCCTATGCCATTGCGCGTGAGGCGGCGGCGACGGGCGCGGACGACCTGCAACACGCGCTACACGATCGCACCTATGTCACCGCCAGTGCGGGCAATCACGGGCTATCGGTGGCCGCAGGCGCACGTCTTTTCGGCGCGCGGGCGGTGGTTTACCTTTCGCAAACCGTGCCAGAGAGCTTTGCTGCCGGCCTGCAGGCCAAAGGAGCCGAGGTAATGCGTGACGGCGCAGATTATGAAGCCAGCATGCAGGCGGCCTCGGCCGCTGCCGAGACCCATGGTTGGACCTTGTTGTCAGACAGCTCATGGCCGGGCTACACGGAGTTGCCGTTGCGCGTGATGGAGGGGTATCTGCAACTCGCCGCCGAGACCGCTTCCCAGATGAACCAGCCGCCCTCGCATATCGTGCTGCAAGCAGGTGTTGGTGGTCTGGCCGCGGCAGTTGCCGCCCATGCGCGTCATGTCTGGGGCAACGCTCCGCAAATCATCGTAGTGGAACCCGAAGCCGCCCCTGCCCTTATCGAGAGCATCCGTGCGGGCCGACTGGTTGAGTCCACTGGCCCTGCCTCCTGTATGGGGCGACTGGATTGCAAGACACCTTCGATGATTGCCCTGAATGGTCTGGCGCGCGATGCCGATGTTTTTGTTACGATCTCCGAAGCCGACGCCATGCGCGCGGTCGAACTGCTGGCTGCGCATGGTCTGTCGACATCGCCCTCCGGCGCGGCGGGTGTCGCTGCGCTGCTGGCCGATCTGAAACTGCCACCCGAAGCTCGCATAGTGGCTATTATCAGCGAAGGGCCAGAGGATGACTGAGCGCTCGCTGATCTTCCCAACACAGGAATATCGCGACCGCGTGGCACGGCTGCAAGCGGGAATGGGCGCGCAGGGGCTGGCAGCGCTGTTGCTGACAACACCCGATGATATCTTCTACACCACCGGCTTTCTGACCCGGTTCTGGGAAAGCCCGACACGCCCATGGTTCGTGGTGGTGCCACTGACGGGCGACCCGGTGGCGGCGATCCCGTCGATAGGGGCAGAGCTGATGGGCCGTACATGGCTGCACGACATCCGCACGTGGGACGCGCCCGACCCGCGCGACGATGGCATCAGCCTGTTGGTCGAGACACTGGCCGAATCTGTGCCGCCCCACGGCAGGATCGGCCTGCCAATGGGGCCAGAGACGTATCTGCGCATGCCGCAAGCAGGGTTCGAGGCGCTCCGCGCACGGCTTGCACCGCGCCGGTTTGTCGATGCCACTGCCTGCATCCGGCACGTGCGCGAAGTTAAGTCCGATGCCGAGATCACCAAAATCCGCGAAGTCTGCACCATAGCAGGTCACGCCTTTGACCGTGTGCCGGATTTCGCCGCAAAGGGCCGGCTTCTGGCCGAGACCTTCCGCGACCTACAAATTGCAGCACTTGCCGAGGGCGCAGACTGGGTCAGCTATGTGGCCGGTGGCGCGGGCCTGGATGGCTACGGCGATGTGATCTCGCCCGCTGGTCCGCAGGTCTTGAAGCGCGGCGATGTGCTGATGCTCGACATGGGCGCAGTGAAAGACGGATATTTCTGTGATTTCGACCGCAATTTTGTCATCGGGGTCGCCTCGGACACTGCGCGTCGCGCGCATTCCGCCCTCTGGCGAGCGACCGAAGAGACGCTCGACGCACTCCGCCCCGGATTACGTGCCAGTGATGTGCATAAAATGCTCTGTGACAGTTTGCAAAAACACGGTGCGGTGCCGTCCGGCGGCAGGCTGGGCCACGGGCTGGGCATTGCCCTGACAGAATGGCCATCCTTCACCCCGCTGGATGATACAGTGTTGCGCGCGGGCATGGTCCTGACGTTAGAGCCGGGCTGCATCACGCGCGACGGGCGGATCATGGTGCACGAGGAGAACATCGTGCTGCGCGCGGATGGCGCGGAAATGCTCTCTCCCCGCGCACCTGAAGACCTGCCGGAGATTGGAACGTGACCAACTTTCCTTACACTTTGCAGGACGACACCTTGCCCCGGCTCGGGCTGATCGTGCTCCAAGTCGATGAAACCATCGAGCAGGATTTCCGACGCCTGTTCGCGCCTGACAGGGTCAGGCTCCATATCAGCCGAATTCCATCCGGTTCCGAACTTACGCCCGAGACTATCGCGACCATGCAAGCCACACTTCCAGTCTCTGCTGGCCTGTTGCCAAGCGGGCTGGACGTCGTCGGCTATGCCTGCACTTCCGGTACGACCCTGATCGGGGCCAAACGGGTGCACGAACTGGTCACAGAGGCCGCGAAAAGCCTGTGCGTGACAGACCCGCTGACAGCGGCTCTGGCGCAATGCCGCGCGCTGGGACTGGCGCGTATCGGCATTGTCTCGCCTTATATTGCATCGGTTGCAGACCCTATCCGCGCGGCCTTCGAGGCACGGGGCATCGCAGTACCCGCCACTCTGTCCTTTGGCGAGGAAGTCGAGGCAAGAGTCGCTCGCATCGCGCCCGCCTCCATTGCCGATGCCGCGCGCAAACTTGCACGCGATACGGCGCTTGAGGGGATATTCCTGTCCTGCACCAATCTGCGAACGCTTGATATTCTGACTCCGCTATCACAGGAACTCGGGCTGCCAGTGCTCAGTTCAAATCAATGCCTCGCCTGGCATATGGCGTCGCGTTGTGAACTGACACTGCCAACGGGGCCAAGCGATCCGGACAATGCGAGATACACTTCAAGCTGATCTCATCACGCTCTAGCGGCAATAGGGGCCGCCACGATGACGTGCTGTATCATAGTGGAAATGGTCCTCATGCATCCCGTCCGAGCCCGGACCAAGCGTGGTGCCGAACGTCCCGCAGGCCGCACCGTGCATCTGGCGCAACGCCCGCGAGTGGGGCGAGTTGTGCCAGTCGTTCAGTACGGTCATGGTCTCACCATCGGCCAATTCAATGGCACTGATGTCGATCGCCCGACCACGGCCATGTTCGGAGATCCGTGCGCCAGGGCGGTGATTGCGCGTGCGGCAAACATAGTGAGCGGCAACGCGCAGCCCGGTCACACCACCGCCCGTGCGACCGACGGCGGGCCGGACCCCCTTGCGTACCCATGTATGAAGCGCCGCCGCTGTCTCACAATCCATGATTGCAGGCTGAGACAGGCGGACGCCATCGACATGCGTCACCTGTACCGGGTCGGGCACGCCGCAGCCCTCCACCTCGGAGGTGATCGGCGGGATGCGCTCTCCCTCCAGCCCGTTCACGCCGCACAGTTTGCCTTCTCCGCGCGGGCGCGACATGCCACGGCCCAAGGACGCCACCCGACCAATCAGACGACCGCCCTGATGCTGTACCGCGTCGATGATCGGCAGACCCTGCGCACCTGCGCCGCGGTCACCGCCGGAACAGCCGACAAGCGCGAATAGGCCTATCAGGAAGACGACCGGGATCAGCCCAAAGACTTTCTGCATCCGGTTATCCCTTTCTTCAGCCTCAGCCCAGTTCCGCGCAGAACACCATGCTCGCGGCAGATGGTCAACGCATCGTGGAACGCTGGTGGCAGAGTTCCGCAGCATCGGTTGTCATGCACGGAGACATCACACCGGATTTTAAGCCATCTGGATTCACACCCATCATTTGCTTTGCCTGTCGGATGGCATGTGCCCTTTGCACCGAGTGTGATCGAAAACCGCACAAACAGTGTCGATCCGGAAAGCGCAGATGCAGCTAAAGACGAATCGGCCTGCGCGCACTATGTTCAATCAGGATGCCACCGCCCTTCCCGACCTCGGTTTTGTTTTCAGCTCTGCTGGCTTTCGGCCTGACTGTCCCTGACACTGGGAGCGCGAGCTGTCGGCTCGCGCTCGCGCTGGGGCTTGACGTGTCGCGCTCGGTCAGTGACCCGGCCTATGCGGTGCAGGTCAAGGGTGTTCAAGCCGCATTGGCCGATGCAGACGTGCGTGCCGCGATCCTGACCCCCGAAACTCGCGTTGCCTTGGCCATCTATGAGTGGAGTGGTCGCTGGCAACAGCAAGTTATCGTCGGCTGGACCATACTGGAAACCGAAACTGATATCGACGCGGTGATTACCACTCTCGATGAGATTGAGCGCAGCTTTCGCGGTGTTACAGCCGTGGGGCGCGCTCTGTTTTTCGGTGGGCGGCTGCTTCTGGGCGCTCCAGACTGTGCAGCGCGCGTCCTCGACCTGTCCGGGGACGGGCGCAACAATGACGGTCCAGACCCCACAAGCATCTACGCACGCTACAATTTTGGCGACATCACTGTGAACGGACTGGCCATCGGTGGGCTGGAAATAGGTATTCTTGACTATTACCACGCGGAAGTCATCCGCGGGTCAGGGGCTTTCGTGGAATACGCAGAGGACTGGCGTGATTTCCCACCAGTTTTCCGCCGCAAACTCTTGCGCGAGCTCTCGCCAGACCTGCTTTCGGCCGTGGTAACTCCAGATTCTACCGTACGATAGGATGAGAAACTGACGGCAGCGATCCGCGATGGATGATCGAGGCAGACATCCGGCAGACCCCGGCTAGGCCAAAACCGATCAGGTGTTGTTACATTGGTTGCTGAGGGCACACATGGACGGGCGGCGAGCCGGGCTCGGAAGCGCAGCACGGAACGCGCTGTCAGGCCCTGTTCATGTCGCAGCCTTCCCGGTCTGTGCCGCCAGGTGCAGCGCGGCGTTCAGGACCTCTTCATCGCCGATATGATTGGCAAGGATCAGGATCAGCCGCGCATTGAGCGCGTCGCTCTCAGCTTTGCTCAACCCGTCGTGGACGGCCATGAGGGTGTCATAGAAGCGATCCGGGTCATCAAGGTTGCCGCGCTGTGTCAGCTCAATCATGTGACGCTCCCCTGTTTTGGCCGGTTGCCTGAGCAAGGGCCGATGCAATGGCATTCGGATCGAAACTCTGCCAACGCGCACAGACATGCTGATCAGGGCGAACGAGGTAAACCGCAGAGGCGCTCTGACCGGCGTAGCGTTCGGCAAGGATCGGCGCCTGTGCGCGGGTGGCTTTAAGGCGTACGACGTCGCTCAGCGCAGGGCTGTCGGGCAAGTCGGCATCGATGGCCAGCAGCGTGAAACCGGGGCCGATCTGGTCCAGCAGCCAGCCATCCCCAAGCGGCGCGTCGGGCATCGGCGCGCCAGGTCGAGTGCGCTCGGGCATCGCGGCGCAATCGGGGCCATTCAAGGGCCCTTCGTCATAGGTGCAGGGCACTGACAGGCGACCGGAATTGACCAGCGGACGGGCAAACTCCTGTGTCTCGGCCAGATCGAGTACTGCGTCACGGAAAACCCGGCTGATCTCGGATTTCGGCGTTATGAACTCGGTCGAACGGGTAGAGTTGAGAATATTCTCGTCGGCACCATAGACCCGTTCCCAGTCATAGGTGTCGATCAGCCAGTCGGGCGATTGCCCCTTGATCACACGGGCGAGCTTCCAGCACAGGTTGTCCACATCCTGCAGCCCGGAATTCGCGCCGCGCGCCCCGAACGGTGAAACCTGATGCGCCGCGTCGCCGGCAAAGATCACGCGGCCATGGCGGAAGCGTTCCATCCGGCGGCACTGGAAGGTGTAGATTGATACCCATTCCAGCTCGAACTCGACATCCTCGCCCAGCATGGCCTTGAGACGCGGGATGACGCGTTCGGGGCGTTTTTCCGCCTCGCGGTCGATATCCCAGCCCAGCTGCAAGTCGATCCGCCAGACATTGTCGGGCTGCTTGTGCAGAAGCGCCGATTGACCGCGATTGAAGGGCGGGTCGAACCAGAACCAGCGCTCGGTCGGGAAATCTGCCTGCATGATCACATCAGCGATCAGGAAATTATCCTCGAAGACACGCCCCACGAAATCCAGCCCCATCATGCGCCGCGAGGGCGAATTGGCCCCATCGCAGGCGATCAGCCATTCCGCGTGCAGTGCATAGGGGCCTTCGGGCGTTTCGATTTCAAGCCGCACATGGTCCGGGTGGCTGCCAATGGCTTCGACCCGGTTGCGCCCGCGAATTTCCAGCGGCGCACCTTCAGCAATCAGGGCCTGAGCACGCTCGACAAGGAATTGCTCGAAGTAATACTGCTGCAGGTTGATGAAGGCCGGGCGTTTGTGACCGTCTTCCGGCAGCAGGTGAACGTTGTAGATCTCGCGCTCGTCAAAGAAAACCCGGCCCTGATCCCAGGTCACGCCCTTGGCGGTGGTGACATCACCGCAGCCCAGCCGGTCAAGGATTTCAAGCGTGCGCTTGGCAAAGCAGATCGCGCGCGAGCCGAAACTTACGCGGTCATTCTCATCCAGCACCACCACCGGCACCCCGCGCTGCGCCAGATCTATTGCGGCGGCCAGCCCGACCGGGCCTGCCCCGATGATCACGACCTTGTGGCGCACGGGCGAAACCGCGTCCTGATCGGGGTGGCGCGCGTATGGGTAGAGCGGACGCTCGAATATCTTGGTCATGTCCGTCCCTGTGACTGTATGCCCTAGCGTCAACTTGTGCGCGCTGTCGTGGCGGCGCGATGATCCAGATCAACCGGCTAGTCTTGCAGGGCTTCCCACATCTCCAGATCACGCTGGGCTGTCCAGATGCGCGGCGTGTCGATGCCGCGCGCCTCGTCATAGGCACGGGCGACATTGAAGGGCAGGCAATGCTCGTAGATGGCGTAATCCGCGAATTTCGGATCGCAGACGGCGCGCACGGCGTCCCAGGCCTCTTTCATCGAGCCACCACGCGCGGCCACCTGCGCGGCCGGGGCATAAGTCGAGGCGACGAAATCACGGGTGTTCTCGATCGCCTTGTCCACCATCTCGCGGCCCATCAGCGCATCACCGCGCCCAGGTGCGATGGCATCGACCTCAAAGCCCTTGATCGCATCGAGTGTGCGGGACCAGTCGGCGAAATGCCCGTCGCCGCAATAGCAGGCCGAGTGATATTCGACGATATCGCCCGTGAACATGACATTGGCATCGGGCACATGGATCACGATGTCACCCGCCGTATGGGCGCGACCCAGATGCATGAGGTCGATACGGCGATTCCCGAGATAGACCGACATGCGGTCACGAAAGGTCGTGGTGGGCCATGTCAGGCCGGGGATGTCCTCGTGCCCCTGAAACAGACGCGGGAAGCGCTGAAATTCGCTGTCCCAGTCTTCTTGCCCGCGCTCGACCACCATGGCACGGGCCGTGTCGGACATCAGGATCTGCGGGGCCTGATAGGCCGAAGCACCAAGCACGCGGACGGCGTGATAATGGGTGAGGACAAGGTGCGAGATGGGCTTGTCCGTCACCGAGCGGATGCACTCGATCACCTTTTTCGCAAGGCGCGGGGTGGCCTGCGCCTCTACCACCATCACGCTGTCATCACCGATGATGACACCGGAATTGGGGTCGCCCTCGGCGGTGAAGGCGTAGAGGCCGGGGCCAATTTCGGTGAAGCTTGTTGTCTTTTCGGTCAGATCGCCCTGGGATGCGAATGCCTTGGCCATGTGTGTTTCCTTCCAGTTTGCGCCATGAGGTTGCGTAAGGGGCCTCTGGCGACAGTAAATTCGACAAGATGAGGCTAGCGGGTATAGGGGTCGGGAAGGGCAGGCAGGAGTTTGCCCGCGCAGGGGCCAAAGCCCACCCGGTAGCCATCTCCCTGGGCCGCGCCGCGCAGGGTGATCGTGTCACCATCTTCAAGGAAGCTGCGGGTCTGATCACCCACGGCGATGGGTTCCTTGCCACCCCATGACAGTTCCAGCAGGCTGCCGCGGCTGTCTTTCGTCGGGCCGGAAATGGTGCCCGAGCCCAAGAGGTCGCCCACATTCATCGGGCAGCCGCTTGTCGTGTGATGGGCGAGTTGCTGGGCAGAGGAGTAATACATCTCGCGGTAATTGGTGCGCGCGATGGTGGTGGAGGTGCCGCCATCGGGGGTGAGATCGACCTCCAGCGCGATGTCATAGAGCATCGGCCCCGGTTCCTCGAGATGCGGCAGCAGCGGCACCTCGCGCTTGGGCGTGGGGGCGCGGAAAGGCTCGAGGGCCGCGCGCATAACGATCCATGGCGAGATCGTGGTGGCCGTGGCCTTGGCCTGAAACGGCCCGAGCGGCTGGTATTCCCAGGCCTGAATATCGCGCGCCGACCAATCATTGAGCAGCACATAGCCGAAGATCATTTCATCGGCCTCGGCCACTGTTACGGGGCCATCGGAATTCTGGCCGACAATCGCGCCGAACTCCAGCTCCAGATCAAAGCGGGCCGAGGGCGCAAAGCGGGGGGCGGGATCGTTGGGGCCTTTGAGTTGCCCCCATGGGCGGCGGATATCCGTGCCCGAGACAACGACCGAGGAGGCGCGGCCATTATAGCCGATGGGGATGTGCAACCAGTTGGGTGGAAGCGCATTATCCGCCCCCCGGAACATGGTGCCGACATTGGTGGCATGGTGCCGGCCCGCGTAGAAATCCGTGTACTCGGCCACGGCAAAGGGCATGTGCAATTCTGCCCCGTCAAGCGGGTGCAGGAACGGGGCGACCTTATCTTTCTCGGGGGCACCCTCGCGCAGCAACTCTTGTAGGCGAGCACGCAGGGCGGCCCAGGCTTCGGGACCAAGCTCCATCACTTCGTTCCAGAAGGGGATATCGAGAACCGGGGCGTCATCGAGGCGCAGAAGCCCGGCCTCTTCCAGGCCGGTCGCGTCCAGAATCCGGTCGCCGATGGCCACGCCGCAGCGGGGCAACCCCTCCACTGTAAATACGCCCAGGGCCAGGTTGTTCAGCGGGAAGTCGGTTTCAGGGGAATTGGCGCTCTCGATCCAGCTTTTCTCTAGCGGCATGGGTCCTCTCAGAAGTCGATGGCCAGCCCGTCACGGGCCAGCGTGAAGGGGCCATCCCAATGGCCCTTGATGGCGTCGCGCCAATGGTCCTCGGTAAAGGCGGGGTCATCGGCGGGGATGAGATGGTAGAAGGCGAGGCGCTTGACGCTCGCCTCGGTCGCGATGCGGGCCGCGGCATCGGCGGTGCTGTGGCTGTTCGTCAGATGCGCGCGCAGCCTGTCGCCCATGCCGGTTTTCGCGATGATGGCCTCCAAGCCTTCGGGCAACATGGCCTCATGCAGCAGAAGGTCCACATCGTGGGCCAGATCGGCAAGCGGCGAGAAGGGGGCAGTGTCGGCGGAGAGGCAGAGCGCCTTTCCCTCGGCCTCCAGCCTGAGCGCGAAACAGTCGGTGACGGGCGGGTGCGGGACGCGGAGCGCGCGCGCGGCGATTGGGCCGATGGTGAAGGGGCCGTCATCCAGCACATGCAGGCGGACGAGGCTGTCCAGCGGCGGGCGGCCCTCATCCTCTACGCGCAAACCGGAATCGTAAGCCATCGAGGCCATGAACCCCGCCCAATATGCACGCAAGCCCTCCGGCCCCCAGATATCGACCGGGGTTTTCAGGCCCGTTGTCCAGGCGGTGTGGATGAGCGGACCAAGCTCCAGCACATGATCCGAATGCAGATGCGTGATCACCACATGCGACAGGCGGCGCAGGTCCATTCCGGCCTGCACCAGCCCGCGCGTAACACCCAGCCCGCAATCGACCACGACCTGCGCGCCACCCATCTCGACCAGCAGCGATGTGGGCATGGCCCCGCCCTGCCGGACGGCAGGGCCGCCCTTGGCACCAAGGATCACAACACGGGGCATACGCTTATTTCAGCCCCGGCGTGCCATCGAACTTCTTTTCGATCCCGTCCCAGCAGTCGATATAGTCATCCTGCAGCGGGGCCTCATTGGCGGCAAAGGCCGTGAGATGCTGCGGGAAACGGGTCTCGAACATGAAGGACATGGTGTTGTCGAGTTTCTCGGCCTGCAGATCGGCATTCGAGGCCCCCTCGAAGGCGTTGCGGTCCGGCCCGTGGGGCAGCATCATGTTATGCAGCGACATACCACCAGGCACGAAGCCCTGCGGTTTCGCGTCATACTGGCCATAGATATTGCCCATCAGCTCGGACATGATGTTCTTGTGATACCAGGGCGGGCGGAAGGTGTTCTCGGCCACCATCCAGCGTTCCCGGAACAGCACGAAATCGATATTCGCGGTACCCGGCACGCCCGAGGGGGCGGTGAGCACCGTGAAGATCGACGGGTCGGGGTGATCGAACAGGATCGCGCCGACCGGGCAATAGGTGCGCAGGTCATACTTGCAGGGCGCGTAGTTTCCGTGCCATGCGACCACATCGAGCGGCGAATGCCCGATCTCGCATTGGTGGAACTGGCCGCACCATTTGATGGTCAGCGTCGAGGGAGTCTCGCGGTCCTCATAGGCGGCCACAGGGGCCTTGAAGTCGCGCCGGTTGGCCATGCAGTTGGCCCCGATGGGGCCGCGACCGGGAAGCTCGAATTTCTGGCCGTAATTCTCGCAGACAAACCCGCGGCAGGGGCCTTCCAGCACCTCGACACGGTAGACCAGCCCGCGCGGGATGATGGCGATTTCCTTGGGCTCAATGTCGATCACGCCAAGCTCGGTGCAAAAGCGCAGCCGCCCCTCTTGCGGGACAACCAGAATCTCGCTGTCGGCCGAGAAGAAATAGGCGTCCTTCATCGATTCGGTGACCAGATAGATATGGCTGGCCATGCCGACCTGCGTGTTCACATCGCCGGCCGTGGTCATGGTGCGCATGCCGGTCAGCCATGTCAGCGGGGTGTCGGTATGCGGTACCGGGTCCCAGCGATACTGGCCGAGGCTGATCACGTCGGGGTCCACATGGGGCGCAGATTTCCAATAGGGCAGGTCGATCTTGGTATAACGTCCCGAATGTTTGACCGAGGGGCGGATACGGTAGCACCAGGTGCGCTCATTCTGATGGCTGGGCGCAGTAAAGGCGGTGCCGGTGAGTTGCTCACCATACAGGCCGTAATTGCATTTCTGAGGCGAGTTCATGCCCTGGGGCAGAGCACAGGGCAGGGCCTCGGTCTCGAAATCATTACCGAAACCGGGCATGTAGCCTTCATGCGGCCCAGCTTGCGAGGGCGCGCGGATCATTCCTTGCGGCAGGGCGTGATGGGTCATGGCAGGCTCCTCTCCCCTTTCAGATGACCGCCCTGTTATTGGTTGCATTTGCAACCATGTCAAGGTTATCTTTCCGCTACGACGACACGAGAAAGGGCGCGGGTATGATAAGACTCTATGATTACTGGCGTTCCTCATCAGCCTATCGAGTGCGGATCGGGTTGAATCTGCTCGGGCTTGCCCATGAACGGGTCGAGGTGGATCTGCTGAAGGGCGATCAGACAGGCCATGCGAATCTGGCGCGCAACCCGCAAGGCGTGGTGCCGACACTGGAGATTGACGGGCTGCATCTGACCCAGTCGCTTGCGATTCTGGAATATCTCGATGACACGCGCGCGGCGGGCTGGCTGCCTGTGGATGCCGCCGGGCGCGCGCGGGTGCGCGCGCTGGCCATGGCCGTGGCAATGGAAATCCAGCCCGTGTGCAACCTGCGCGTCGCAAAGACCGCCGTTGCCGCGTCAGGCGGTACGCTGACACTGGAGGGCTGGATGCAGGCGCATATCGGGCCGGGGCTGGCAGCGTTTGAAGCGATGCTGCAGCACCCCGCGACGGGCCAGCTCTGCCATGGCGATCAGGTGACACTGGCCGATATCTGCCTTGTGCCGCAGCTTTACAATGCACGGCGCTGGGGCGTGGCCTATGACCACCTGACCACGATTGCCGGGATCGAGGCTGCGATGCTGTCCCTGCCCGCTATTCAGGCCGCCCATCCCGACGCGGTGAAACCATGACCCGCGCGTCCAGCACAGGCAACGAAAGCTCCCCGCGCGAGACACAAGGCGATGGCTTTGCGCTCGATGATTTCCTGCCCTACCTGCTCAATCAGGCCGCCGAGGCGAGCAGCCATTCCTTCGCGGCGGTCTATCGGCGCGAGCATGGGATGACGCGCACGCAATGGCGCGTCATGGCCAATCTGGGCCGCTTCGGCGCCATGTCGGCAAGCGAGATCTGCGCTCAGGCGCATATCGACAAGACGAAGGTGTCACGCGCGGTTGCACAGCTTGAGGCGGCGGGCCATCTGAGCCGCAGCCCGGTCGCAGAGGACAAGCGCCGCGAACGGCTGGCGCTGACCACCGAGGGGCGCGCGGTCTTTGCCCGACTTGGCGCAAAGGCGCTGGCCTTTCAGGCGGATCTGACGAAGGCGCTGGGGCCAGAGCGCACGGCCCTGCTCGAAACCCTGCTGCGTGAGGTCATCGCACTGCACCGGGACGAGGGCGACACCCGCGCCTGAACGCCCCATTGCAGTCCATGGCCCTTCCCGGCCATAAGCCTGTGTCATGCGCCTACCGATAGATGACATCCTTCCCGACCTGAAAACCGCGCTTGCGCAGCACAGGCGCGCCGTGCTGCAAGCCCCGCCGGGGGCGGGCAAGACGACGCGCGTGCCGCTGGCGCTGATGGAGCAGACACCCGGGCGGATTGTGATGCTGGAGCCGCGCCGCATAGCGGCGCGGGCGGCGGCCGAACAAATGGCGCGGCTGCTGAGCGAGCCGGCGGGGGAAAGGGTCGGATACCGGATCCGGGGCGAGGCCCTGGTCTCGGGCGCAACCCGCGTGGAGGTCGTGACCGAAGGCATCCTGACGCGTATGATCCAGCATGACCCGTCGCTCGATGGCATTGGCGCGGTGATCTTCGACGAGTTTCACGAGCGCTCGCTCAATGCCGATCTTGGCCTTGCGCTGACCTGGGAGGCACGCACCGCCCTGCGCCCCGATCTGGCCCTTGTGGTCATGTCGGCCACGCTCGACGCCGCCCCGGTCGCGGCCCTGATGGATGATGCGCCGGTCTTGACCGCCCAAGGCCGTGCCTTCCCGGTCGAGACGCGCTGGCTCGACCGCCCGCGCGGCAAGGCACTGCGTTTTGAGGCGGCAATGGCCGATCTGGTGGCGCGCGCGCATGACGAGGCCGCAGGCTCGATCCTTGCCTTTCTGCCCGGCGAGGCCGAAATCCGGCGGGTGGCCGCACTGTTGCAAGGGCGGCTGGGCGCGACCGAAATCCGCCCGCTTTACGGGGCCTTGCCCTTTGCCGAGCAGCGCGCGGCGATTGCCCCCTGCGCCCCCGGAATCCGCAAGCTCGTGCTGGCCACGGCGATTGCCGAAACCTCGCTGACAATCGAGGATATCCGCATCGTGGTCGATGGCGGGCTGGCACGGCGGGCGCGGTTCGACCCGGGCAGCGGCATGTCGCGGCTTGTGACCGAGCGGGTGACACGGGCCGAAGCCGAGCAGCGCCGGGGCCGCGCCGGGCGCGTGGCCGAAGGGGTGTGCTACCGGCTCTGGGCTCGGGCCGAGGAGGGCGCGCTCGCGGCTTTCGCCCCGCCCGAGATTGAGCGCGCCGATCTGGCCGGGCTTGCGCTGGAACTTGCGCTCTGGGGCGGGGATGCGGGGTTGCGTTTCCTTACCCCGCCACCGGAAGCCGCCCTTTCCGGTGCGCGGGCGCTGGCGCGCGCGCTCGGCGCATTGGATGGCGAAGGGCGCATTACCGCGCATGGGCGCAAGATGGCGGCGCTGCCCTTGCATCCGCGGTTGGCGCATATGCTGCTGCACGCGGGCCGCGACAGTGTGGATCTCGCCGCCCTCCTGTCCGAGCGCGACATGCTGCGCGGGGCAGGGGTCGACCTGGGGCTGCGGCTTGCCTGCCTGCGCGACCCCGAGACCGCGCGCGCGCATCAACCCCACCGCCCGACGCTGGAGCGTATCCGCGCGGAGGCGCGTCGCTTGCGCAGGCAGGTGCCCGAAACCGGCGCGGGGCTTTCAGTGGGTGAAATGGCCGCGCTAGCCTATCCCGACCGTATCGGACTGCGCCGCAAGGGCGATGCGCCCCGCTATGTGCTCTCGGGCGGCAAGGGTGCCGTATTGCCCGAGGGCGACACGCTGTCCTCGGCGCGGCTGATCGTGGTCACGGATACCGACGGGGATGCGCGCGAGGCGCGCATCCAGCAGGCCGTGACGATCAGTGAGGCGGAGTTGCGTGGGCTTTTCTCGGAGCAAATCGAATGGCAGAAAACCTGCCACTGGTCACGCCGCCACCGCCGGATCGAGGCGCGGGAGCGCGAATGCTTTGGCGCGCTGGTGCTGCGAGACCAGTTCTGGCGCGACCCGTCACAAGAGGCGCTTTTTGCCGCGGCGTGCGAGGGGCTCCGCGATCTGGGCCTGCCGCTGTCCGAGGCCGCGCGCCGCTTCATCGCGCGAGTGGAGTTGTTGCGCGCGCAAGGCGCTGACCTGCCGCCGATGGATGAGGCCGCGTTGCTGGATACGCTGGAGGACTGGGCCGCGCCCTATCTGGCAGGGTGCCGCGACGCGGAAGGCCTGCGCGCGCTCGATCTGCTTCCGGGCCTGCGCGGAATGCTGGACTGGGCGCAGATGCAGCAGCTTGACGAGCAGGCCCCGGCACATTTCGTCACGCCGCTGGGGAACAAGGTCGCGATAGACTATTCCGGCGACGCGCCCGAAATCGCGCTGCGCCTGCAGGAACTCTTCGGGCAGGCCACGCATCCGGTGGTCGGCCCGGCCCGCCAGCCCTTACGCATCGTGTTGCTGTCACCAGCGCGGCGGCCAGTGCAGGTTACAATGGATCTGCCGGGCTTCTGGGCCACGAGCTATGCCGATGTGCGCAAGGACATGCGTGGCCAATACCCCAAACACCCCTGGCCCGATAACCCGCGCGACGCCGCACCGACCCTGCGGGCGAAACCCCGCAAGCGGTGAGGGTGGACGTGAGTATTGCTTGCAAGATGAAGCAGCAGAAGGTGCTGCGGGCTCACTCGGGGCGGATATGGGCCGTGAGCGGGGTGTCAGTGGTGATGCGGGCAAGGGCGGCGTCGAGGGGTTCATACGCGACCGACATGCTATGGGCATTGGCGTGCAGGATCGTGTCGGGCGCGCTGATCCAGGCGACATGGCCGCGCCAGAACAGAAGGTCGCCGCGTCTTGCGGGCGTGCCGGGGGGCAGCGGCGTGCCGAGGGCGCGTTCCTGCATATCACTGTCGCCGGGGCAGGCGCGCGCGCAGGCATGGAGCGCAAGTTGCACGAGGCCCGAACAATCGACGCCTGCGCGCGAGTTCCCGCCCCAGAGATAGGGCGTGCCAAGCAGGCATTCGGCCACGCTGACCGGGTCTGTTTCGGGCTGGTCGAGAGGGGCGAGATGCTGGCGGGGGAGCCACTGGCCAGTGTCACGGCGCAAAAAGCTGCCCTCCTGCCCGGTGATCTGCACGCAGGCGTTCAGCGACAGCGCTGCGAGGGTCGGGGATTTCAGGTCAGGAGCGCTGTAGAGATGTGTGGCAGCGGCGCTGACACGGTGGGTGACGGGGTGATCGGGGCCGATGGCGCTGTGGCTGATCCAGCCGCAATAGCCATCGGCCTCGGCCTCGACAAAGCTCCACGCCTCGCGCGTCTCTACCACGGTGATGCGCGCACCGAGCAGAAGTTGCCGCTCCACGGGGCCATCGGGTCGGCGTCGCAGGTCAGTGAGCGGGGCGGTAAGGCGCGCGGGTGTGCCTTGGGTAAAGTTCTCGGCCTCAACATGGCCGCGCAGCCGCGCAAGTGCCACGCGTCCGCTAAATGGAGTAAGGCGCGGATCGCTCACAGCCCGAACACGCCCGGCAAGGCCGCGAACAGCGCCCGCGCGCCCTGCCCTACCCCACCCTTGGGACGTGAGGGTGCGGGTTTAGGCTGGTGGCCGTAGATATCGAGATGCACGAAGCGCGGTGTATTCTCGACAAAGCGATGCAGGAACAGCGCGGCCGTGATCGCTCCGGCCATTCCGCCAGTAGGCGCATTGTCCAGATCGGCAATGCCTGGCTCGATCAGTGCCTCATAGGCCGGATGCAACGGCAGAGGCCAGATCGGGTCCTGTACTTTATCGGCAGCGTGGCGCAGGGCTGCGCCAAGCGCGTCGTCGCGGGTGAAGAACGGCGGCACATCGGGGCCAAGTGCCACCCGCGCGGCCCCCGTCAGCGTAGCCATGCAGACCATCATCTCGGGGGCGTCCTCATCGGCCAGAGCGAGCGCATCGGCCAGCACCAGCCGTCCCTCGGCGTCGGTGTTGTTCACCTCGACACTCAGCCCTTTGCGCGAGGGCAGGATATCGCCGGGGCGCATGGCATTGCCAGAGACGGAATTTTCGACCGCCGGGATCAGCACGCGCAGCTGGACCCGCCAGCCCTGTGCCATGATCATATGCGCCAACCCCGCAACCGCCGCAGCCCCGCCCATGTCCTTTTTCATCAGCCCCATGGACGCGCCGGGCTTCAGGTTCAGCCCACCCGTGTCGAAACACACGCCCTTGCCGACCAACGTGAGCCTTGGCCCGGCATCGCCCCAGCGCAGGTCGATCAACCGGGGCGCGCGCGTCGAGGCACGGCCAACAGCATGGATCAGCGGCAGGTTCGCCTCAAGCAGCGCCGCGCCCGTCGTGACCTCGACCGCTGCGCCATGCCGTGAAGCCATGTCGCGCAGTGCCGACTCCAGCTCGTCCGGCCCCATATGCGAGGCAGGCGTGTTGATCAGATCGCGCGTCAGCGCCTCGCCCGCCGCGATATTCTCGATTTCGGCGGTATCCACGCCCTCGGGCGCGCGCAGACCGGCCAGCGCCGGGGCAGGCGTGGCGCGGAAGCGGCGAAAGCTGTAGCCAGCAAGGCACCAGCCAAGGCATTCATTGGCCAGTTCCTGCGCCTCGAGCCGGTGATGCAGCACGAAAACGCGGGCGGGCAGTTTCGCACGGACCCCGCCGAGCGTGAACCGGGCCCGGCTGCGGTCCTTCGCGGTGCCATGACCGGCAACTGCCAGCGCAAGCTCGCCATCGCGGCCGGGAACCAGCGCCAGTTCGCCGGTTCTCGCCTCAAAACCCAGCGTCGCAAGCCACTGCTGTACCTGAGGTGACTGCGCGGCCTTCCAATCCGCGTAGTCCTCAGCGGTGACCAGATGTAGCGCGATAGCCGCGCTGCCGCTGTTATCGGCAAAGCGGATCGACGGGTCTGTGTGCATGGCGGGCTGTCCTGTCATCGTGCAAAGGTCAGCTTATGCGAGAGCACTGCGCGGCGAAAGGGGGCGTTTGTGCGCCGATCCGCCGGGAAGCGTCAGACGTCCGGTAGCATCGAGGAATGATGCTCGATGATCTTCCAGCCCTCTCCGTCACGGATATAGACGAAGCTGAAACGCGCGACAACAAAGCGCTCCTCGCCGTCCTGCGTGACCTCGAACTTGTAGATGCCCGAATTCGTGGCCACATCACCGAAAAGACGGGCCTTCTGTTGCAGGATCGTGCCACGGGGTTTGAGTTCCAGAAATTCTTCGAAATAATCCTGAATCGCGCGCGGCGTCTGGCGCACCTCTTTGGAGATCGTGGGCAGCAGGGTCGCGTCCTTCGCATAAAGTGCTGCGACCTGTTTCGCATCACAGGTCTGCAGCGCCGCATTCCAGCGGTCAAACTGTGCCGTGATTTCCTGACGTTGCTCTTCCGTGATCTGCATGGTTTTCTGGCCCCTCGGCACTATCTTCCCCGATTGTTGCCATTTCGTTACAACTGCGTCCTCCAGAATGCCAGCAGAAAACCCTGAAGATATTGGCGAGCGGCAGAGCGGGCAGCCGGGACCCGTCTGCCCGCTCTGCGGGCGCCCGATCCCGCCCGATGTGCCGCAAAGTCTGCACCACCTTGTGCCGAAGCTTCGTGGCGGCAAGGGCGGACCGGTCGTGTTGCTGCATCACATCTGCCATCGCGAGATCCATGCCACATTGAGCGAGACCGAGCTGGCGCGAAGTTACAACACGATGGAGGCATTGCGCGCGCACCCGAGGCTGGCAAAGTTCGCGTCATGGGTCGCGAAGCGGCCGCCGTCCTTTGCCTCGAAAGTGCCCGGACGGCGCAGGGCGGGCCGAGGCTAGGTATTTGTTAGGAAATTTGATCCAGACTATGTCTGAGAGTTTGCAGGCGAGGTTTTTGGATGCAACAGGCGATCAGTTCCGGATGCGGCTCAACGTCCCGCACGGATCAGACAGCACGCATGTCCCGACAGGCGCGGGTCGGGATCATTGCCAATACCAACGCGGTTGCGCTCCCCGTCCATCCACCGCGCGAGATATGGGTCAGGTGGCCGAAACTGCGCTCGGCACGCAAACGTGCGGGCGTTGAAGGCACGCAGGCAGAACCGCCGCTGGATGTTGACCCGATCCTGAGCGGCGCTGCGTTGCACGACTTTGTCCGTGAGATCCGCGCGCCGGAAGCAGACGCACCTCCGGTACCAAACCTGTCAGTGTCAACTGCTGCCAAGGCTGCCATTCCTTCCCCCAATGCCTTCCCCCCTGATGCCAAACCGCTCCCGCCGGGAAACGCCTTGATCCCATTTTTCCGTTTGGGTCTGGCTGCGGTGGCGTTTTCGCTCGGGCTGATAAGCATTTCACTGCTGCTTTAGTGAGGCATCAACCCGACTTTCGGGCCTTCTGTGCATTCGTGAACATGCGCTCTGCAAGCATGTTGGCTTGCATCGGACCGCAGACGTGACGATGTGCTGTGCACATAAGGTCAACTGAAAGGGTCCGTCATGTCTATTCGCCCGACACTAGAAGCACGTCAGGCCAAGCCAACGCTGGAAGGGGCCGGGGTGCATCTGCACCGTGCATTCGGGTTTCAGGACCCGACCGAACTCGATCCTTTTCTGCTATTCGACGATTTCCGCAATGACGTGCCCGAGCACTACCTGCGCGGCTTTCCCTGGCATCCGCATCGCGGGATCGAGACCATCACCTATGTTCTGGCAGGCGAGGTCGATCACGGCGACAGCCTCGGCAACACCGGAACACTGGGCGCGGGCGATGTGCAATGGATGACCGCCGGATCGGGCATCCTGCATCAGGAAATGCCGCGCGGCAATGCGAAGGGGCAGATGCATGGCTTCCAGCTGTGGGCCAACCTGCCTGGCAGCCTGAAAATGACCGCGCCGCGATATCAGGATGTTCAGGGCAAGGACATCCCCGAGGTGATCGACGATGACGGCACCAAGGTTCGCATCGTGGTGGGCGAATTCTGGGGCAAGCGCGGCCCGGTGGACGGGATCGCGGCAGATCCGCAATACTTGGATATCTCGGTCCCGCCGGGCGTGCGGAAGACCTTCAAGGTCGATACCTATCGCCGGGCCTTTGCCTATGTCTTCGCCGGATCGGGTGCTTTTGCCGATGCCTCAGCGCCCTCGGGCGTGTTGCTGGAAAAAGAGGTCATGGGGCAGGAAGTCAATATCCGCGACATGTCGGGAGACCGCACGCTCATCCGGTTCGGCACCGGCGACGAGGTGACGGTGCAGGCGGGCGAAGAAGGCATCCGTTTCCTGCTGATTTCCGGCGCACCGCTGCAGGAACCGGTCGCTTGGCACGGCCCCATTGTGATGAATACACACGAGGAGATTCAGCAGGCCATCCGCGACCTGCGTAACGGCACCTTCATCCGCGCGGCGCATTGAGTAATGCGCCCGGGCCCTGTTCGGCAGCGCCGACAGGGCCTATATCGGTGCTTGTGCAGTGACGGGAGACGACATGGCGCGCGCGATCATCAGGGTCTCGGGGGACGATCCGGCGAAGTTCCTGCAGGGGCTGGTCAGCAATGACCTCAACAAATTGCGGCAGCATGGCATCCTCTATGCCGCAATGCTGAGCCCACAGGGAAAGTATCTCGCCGATTTCTTTCTGGTGGCGGATGGGGCCGACATTCTGATTGACGTCGACGCCTCGCTGGCCGGGGATCTGCTCAGGCGCATGACCATGTACAAGCTGCGTGCGCCAATCACACTGGAGCAGGTGGATTTGCCGGTCTCCTGCGGCACCGGGTCTGCGCCGGAAGGTGCCCTGCCCGATCCGCGTCACGCGGCGCTGGGCTGGCGGCTTTATGGAATGGCGCTGCCCGATGATGGCACCGACTGGGAAGCCCTGCGCGTGGCGCATTGCATCCCGCAAAGCGGCGTGGAGCTTGTGCCGAACGAGACGTTCCTGCTTGATGTGGGGTTCGAGCGGCTGAACGGGGTTGATTTTCGCAAGGGCTGCTATGTCGGGCAGGAAGTGACTGCGCGGATGCAGCACAAAACCGAACGGCGCAAGGGTCTGGTCACGGTCACAATCTCCGGCACCGCACCGGTCGGGAGCGAGATTGTTTCCGGGGGCAAGGCCGCGGGCACGCTGTATACGCAAGCCGACGGACAGGCGATCGCCTTCCTTCGCTTTGACCGCGCGCGCGAGAAGATGCAGGCGGGCAGCGCCGAGATTTCCTGGCAGGGTTCCGGGCAAGCGGCTTGAACCTGATCCGAGGGCTGGTATGGTAGCGATATCAGCCACTCGGCAGGAAGCGACATGTCCCCCTTCTCAAGCCTGAAACACTCTGCTTTTGCAGGCCCCCTGCTCGCGCTTGGGGCCTTTGCGCTGTTTTCGATGCATGATGTCATCGTCAAGACGCTGGGCGGCAGTTACAGCCCCATCCAGATCGTGTTTTTCAGCGTGCTTCTGGGCCTGCCGATGGCGATGATACTGCTGATGCGGGACCCGACCGATGGCACCCTGCTGCCACGCAGACCAGGCTGGACGGTGCTGCGCACGGGTGCGGCGGTGATCACCGGGGTCAGCGTGTTCTATGCCTTTTCCGTCCTGCCGCTGGCGCAGACCTACGCCATTCTCTTTGCCACACCTCTTCTGATCACGATCCTGTCGGTTCCGTTGCTGGGAGAGCGCGTCGGGCTGCATCGCGGCGCGGCGGTACTGGTTGGACTGATCGGAGTGATCATAGTCCTGCGACCGGGACAGGGCGATGGGCTGAGCCTTGGCCATCTGGCGGCGCTGGTCGGGGCATTTTCCAGTTCGTTCGCCTCGATCATCGTACGCAAGATCGGAGCGGAAGAGCGCAATGTCGTGCTGTTGCTTTACCCGATGATGGCCAATCTTTTGTTGATGGGAGCGATGCTTCCCTTCGTCTATCAGCCCATGCCACTAGCGGACCTGGGGGCGCTGGCACTAATGGCAGGGCTGGCACTGATCGCCAGTCTGGGCGTGATCGCCGCCTACAAGCGCGCCCCGGCCTTCCAGATCGCCCCGATGCAGTATTCGCAGATCATCTGGGCGGTGGTTTTCGGTGCACTGTTTTTCGGCGAGGTGGTGGACCTGTTCACCATATTAGGGGCTGGCGTCATCATCGTCAGCGGCCTCTATATCGTGATGCGCGAAGACAGGGCCAATGTCTCGAACAACCGACCGGTTCTGGCGACTCGCACACGCACTGAAACCGGTACATTCCCGCGCGCCGGGCAATTGGGCAGGCTCGACCCGACAGAGGCCGGGAAACCGCGGTAATCTGCGCGCGGCACAAAGGCAACGTGCCCTACCACAATAGAAAAAACTGTTCGGGAGTGCTGGCCTCGTCGCTCGGCTGTCGGTAAAGACGGCGCAACACATGATTGACAGAGGCCCCGACATGAGCACGCGCATCTGCCCGCAACCCGGCATCATGGAGATAGCGCTCTACCAAAGCGGATCGTCCAGCATTGCCGGTCGTGATGATGTGGTGAAACTTTCGTCAAATGAAAACCCTTTCGGCGCAGGCGATCTGGCCAGGGCAGCCTATGCACGCGCGGGCCATGACCTGCATCGCTACCCGTCAAGTGATCATGCCAGCCTGCGCGCGGCGCTGGGCGACAGATTCGGGTTGGATGCCGGACGGATCATCTGCGGTGCAGGATCAGACGAGGTCATCAGCTTCCTGTGTCAGGCCTATGCCGGCCCTGGTGACGAGGTTCTCTACAGCCGGCACGGCTTTCTGATGTATCGCATCTCGGCGCTGGTCGCCGGGGCAACGCCGGTGGTGGCCCCAGAACGCGACCGCTGCACCGATGTCGATGCACTGCTGGCCCATGCTACCGAGCGCACGCGGTTGGTCTTCATCGCCAACCCCAACAACCCCACGGGCACGATGGTATCGTTGCCCGAGATCACCCGACTGGCCAAGGGTTTGCCTGCACAGGCGCTGCTGGTGCTGGACGGAGCCTATGCCGAATACGCCGAAGACTATGATGGCGGCGCGGCGCTGGTGGATACCTGCGAGAATGTGGTGATGACACGCACCTTCTCCAAGCTCTATGGGCTTGGCGGGCTACGCGTCGGCTGGGGGTACGGGCCGCAACATGTGATAGACGTTCTCAACCGGGTGCGTGGCCCGTTCAACCTGTCGAATATCCAGCTGGCGGTTGCCGAAGCCGCGCTGGGCGATGCGGCACATGTTGCCCGCAGCCTGAGCGAGAACGCGCGCTGGCGGGACTGGTTGTGCAATCGTCTGAACGAGCTCGGGGTGCCAACCGATCAGAGCCATGCGAATTTCGTGCTTCCGCGCTTTCACGATGCCGCGCAGGCCGATGCCTGCAATGCCGCTTTGCTGGCCGATGGGTTGATCGTGCGACAGGTGAGCAGCTATGGTCTGCCGCATTGCCTGCGGATAACTGTGGGTGACGAGGCCGCCTGTCGCCGCGTCGCGCATGTCATCTCGGGCTTCATGGAGGGGCAGAAATGACGCCGCTCTACAGCCGCGTTGCCTTTATCGGGCTGGGGCTGATTGCCTCATCCATGGCCCATGCCATGCGCCGCGCAGGGCTGGCAAGCGCGATGACCGGCACCGCGCGCTCTGCCGAGACCCGCATCATCGCGCGCGAGATGGGGCTGGTGGACGAGGTCTGCGATACTGCCGCTGACGCTGTTGAGGGTGCGGATCTGGTCGTGCTCTGCGTGCCTGTCGGGGCAATGGACGAGATCGCCCGCGAGATTGCACCGCATCTGGCCGAGGGTGCGACCGTCACTGATGTCGGTTCGGTCAAGCAGGCGGTAATCGACGCGGTTGCCCCGCATCTTCCCGATCATGTGCATTTTATTCCCGGTCATCCGCTGGCCGGAACCGAGCATTCGGGGCCGCGCTCGGGCTTTGCCGAACTGTTCCAAAACCGCTGGTGCATCCTCACACCGTCCGAGGGCCATGACCCCGCCGCGCTCGACCGGCTGAGTCGGCTGTGGAAGGGCATGGGCGCGAGTGTCGATCTGATGGATGCGCCGCATCACGATCTGGTTCTGGCTGTCACCTCGCACACCCCGCACCTGATCGCCTATACAATGGTCGGTGTGGCCGACGACCTGCGCCGGGTCACCGACAGCGAGGTCATCAAGTATTCCGCAGCCGGGTTTCGCGACTTCACCCGCATCGCGGCCTCGGACCCGACCATGTGGCGCGACGTGTTCCTGACCAACAAGGAAGCCACCCTCGAGATTCTGGGCCGCTTCACCGAGGAACTCTTTGCCCTGCAACGCGCCATAAGGCGCGGTGATGGCGCGCATCTGCATGATTATTTCACCCGCACGCGCGCGATTCGCCGTGGGATCATTGAAGCCGGGCAGGACACGGATGCCCCCGATTTCGGTCGGATCAAGTCTTAGCTTGTGACACAATAACCACTCAGGATACCGTGATGGCCTGTCTTGTCACGTCGTGCTGATGCAGGTCTACGCCCAAGCCCGCGCCACAACCAGCGCTGTCACTTTGCGAAGGCTCTCGCGCTTCGCAAACCACGGCATCCCCGCTCCCGCTTGTCTATTGCTATCGCCCTGTGCCCAGGTCTGCATCCTACATCCTTTGACGAAGTCAGTGGGCCTGCAAAACGGCGTCTGCGCCCTGCCTATCAATCCGCTCAATAGCTTCCAGCTCTATCCCTGCGTTACGCGCGCGCGCCACAGAGTGAACAGCCCCGCCCCAACAACTACTGTAGCGCCCAGGATCACATTGACGCGCAAGACTTCGGCAAAGACCACGACCCCCAACACAGCGGCAAACGGAAGCTGCAGGTAGGCAAAGGGCTGAACGGCGCTGGCCTCGGCCACCTCATAGCTGCGGATAAGCAGGAAGTGACTAAAGGCCGAAGTTGCACAAAGCAGCGCCATCCAGAACCAGTCCGCGCGCGCCATGGGCTCCCAGAACCAGATGCCGACGAGTGTCATCGCCACAGCCCCCGACACCCCGGTCCAGAAGAAGCTGACTGCAGCACTGTCCTGCCGCGCGACATAGCGGGTCAATAGCCCGTAAAGCGCGAACATCAGGGCGGCCAGTAGCGGAATCAATGCCGCAGGCTGAAACACGCCGAAGCCTGGCTGCAAGATGATCAACACACCGACAAACCCAATCGCGATGGCGACCCAGCGCCGCCAGCCGACACGCTCGCCCAAGACAGGGCCGGATAGGGCCGCAATCAGCAACGGATAGACGGCAAAGACCGCGTGGCTCTCGACCAGACCCAGGATCACGAAAGCACTTACCATCACGCACACCTCAGCGGCCAGAAGAACCCCGCGAAAGATCTGAACAAACGGCTGGCGTGTCGCAACAGCCGCGCGCAGACCGCCAGCCTTGCGGGCAGCCACCACGATCACGAAACTGGCGAAGAACCAGTACCGGATCATGATGATCATGAAGACATTGTATTCGCCCGCAAGATGACGAGAAATCCCGTCTTGCAAAGCAAAGACAAAGGCGGTCGCGCACATCAACCAGATGCCGAGCATGTTGTTCTGAGGCGTCATTCCAGCCGCCCGCGGCTCATGTGGCGTTTGCGCCCGAAACCGGGTGCGCGCGAGACCTCGAAACCCGCCGCGGCCAACGCGCGCCGGACATGGCCGGCCGCCGTATAGGTCGCGAAGGTGCCGCCGGGCGCGGTATGGCGCGCGACTTCAGCCATCAGCGGCGCGGACCAAAGCTCGGGATTCTTTGCAGGCGCAAAGCCATCCAGAAACCAGGCATCGGCGCGGCCTTGCCATCTTGGAAGCGTGTCGCGCGCGTCTCCGATGATCAGCTCGACCTGCAGCGGGCCGAGAGCGAAGCGCAAGTCCCCCCAATGATCCAGTAACGCCGTGCTGTCGAGTGCCGGAAAGGCCGCAAGTGCACGCGCCATCTCTTCTCGTCCCATCGGATAGGCTTCGAAACTGCTATAACGGATCGGACCGGGACAGTCGCGCAGCGTCGCGTAGGTGGCCAGCAGGTTCAGCCCGGTGCCGAAACCAAGCTCGGCAATGTGAAACCCCGGCGTGGCGCGCGCGGGCAGCGCGTTGCCATCAATGAAAACATGGCGCGCCTCATCGAGCCCGTCATCGAGCGAGTAATAGGGATCGTCAAAGCGTGTCGAGACCGGAACCCGCCCGTCTCGCCACTCCACTTCTGCACGCTGGTCACGCATGCGATCCTGCCCTATGAACCCGACAACACACTCATGCAGAGGCAGACGCAAAATGACAATGCCGGATGTCACGATAATGGGTGCTGGCGTTTTCGGCCTGACGCTGGCGCTCGCCTGTCTCGAACGTGGCGCGCAGGTGCAGGTGATTGAGCCCCGGTCGCTCGGTGCAGGTTCAAGCGGCGGCCTCGTCGGCGCGCTGGCTCCGCATGTGCCAGAAAACTGGAATGCGAAGAAGGCCTTTCAATTCAATGCCTTGCGCATGGCGGCGGATTACTGGGCACGGGTTGAAGCGCTTTCTGGCATAGACCCGGGGTATGCACGAGGCGGCCGCCTTCAACCTGTACCCGAGTCGGGACTTGAGCTTGCCTTGGCGCGCAGTGCGCAGGCAGCTCAATTGTGGCAGGGCTTTGCCGAGTGGCGTGTGCTCCCGGCTGCTGATGTCGCGGCGCGCGGACTCGGATTGCAGGCACCGTCGGGCTGGGTGATCCATGACACGCTGAGCGCGCGCCTGCACCCTCGGCAGGCCGGGCAAGCGCTGGCTACGGCCATTGCGCAGCTTGGCGGGACGTTGGTCCGCGAGGCCACTCAGCCCGCGGGCCGGACCGTCTGGGCAACGGGGTATGAGGGTCTTGAGGCCCTGTCGACTGCTCTGGGTCGGAAAGTGGGGGATGGGGTCAAGGGCCAGTCCCTGCTGTTGCGCCACGCGGCTCTCGAGACGCCGCAGATCTTCGCGGACGGCCTGCATATTGTGCCGCATGGTGATGGCACGATCGCCATAGGCTCGACGAGTGAACGCAGTTTCGACACACCCGATGGGGTCGATGCGCAATGCGAGCTGCTGCATCTCCGCGCGCTGCAAATTTGTCCGTCGCTCGAAGGTGCGCCCGTCATTGAGCGATGGGCCGGGGTTCGACCGCGAGCCCGGAGCCGCGCTCCACTGCTGGGAGAGTGGCCGGGGCGCGAAAAGCACTATGTGTTCAACGGCGGGTTCAAGATCGGCTTTGCCATGGCCCCGGCATTGGCACCGCTCATGGCTGACCTTGTTCTGGAGGATCGCAACTGTATCCCCCCCGAATTCGGCTTTGGCGCGCTGTAAGACCGGCAAAGGCCCTGAACCATCGGGCAGCGGAACAACGGGACCGAATGCGCCGCGCTGAACAGTATGTCGCGTGCCTCGGCGCGCAGCGCAAGATAGGCGCGGTATTCTTCGGCATTGTTGAAGTGCTGCCCGCGTGCGACCTCTCGCTCGGCCTTGGCCAGAAACGCCGCATTGTACTTGAAATGCCCAAAGGCAAGGTCCCGGGCGGCAACCCGTGCACCAGTGATGTAATGCAACCCCGCCGATAGCCGCATGAGAGGATGGTATTTCAGCAGTGCATATTTTTGTGCGACAAAAAGATTGGCCCGAGCAGGTGCCCCGAGTTCCACCATCAATCGATGGCGCAGTGCAGAGGTCAGTGTCTCGCTATTCGACCATGGCCCGCGCCCCTGCCAGTTGCGGCAGAGCGGCGCGCGGTCGATATGATCCGCCTCGACAAAGGGAGAGCGGGTGAACTGCGCCTCGGTGAGTGGACCTGCAGGATAGAGATCGAGCATCAGAAATCGAACGGCCTCTGCGCTGTCGAATTCAGGCCGGGCCAGCAATTTTGGCAGATTGCCGTTGATCCGGCCATCAGTGTCGGGCAACTGCCAGAAGGCCAGTTCATCCGCATCGGCGACCAGCGACCAGCGCCCCATCCGGAACTGGGCCAGCAGCGCCTCCTGCCATTGCACCCCATAGGTGGAGAGGCTGTAAGGCGTATCAGTCGCGAAGACCGAAACATCCGGCTGCGCGACAAGCTCTTCCAGTGTCCCGTCATCCGATCCGTTATCGACGATCAGGAACGCGCCGACACCGAGGCGGCGATAATGATCAAGAAAGTGGGGCAGCATAAGTCGCTCGTTACGCATGACGGCCACAACTGCGACGTCAACCTCGCGCGCCTGATCGAGCCGCTCGGGCGGCGTGACCAGATTGAGGGCGTTTGTCGCCCAACCGGTCTGTGCGTTTAGCATGCTGGGCCAGATTTTCATCGGGTTTGGCCATGGTGTGTCCAGGGTTCCATGTGCCTGCTCCAGCACAGATCCGCCCGCGTCGAGATGCGCCAGTTTGACCGGTGCCCCGATAAAAGGCAGGAAGCTGTCTTCATATTGCGGTAACGGGTCAAGCCCGTCGACAGATTTCCGGAAAACCGCGACATCGTAGTTTTGACCCGAAACCGCGATCCCGGACAGCCCGAGCAAGTCACCGACAAGCTTGTCTTCCATGAAAGACGCCTGCTCCAGCGCACGACCGCGCGGGCTTTGGCGTGCTGCCTCAAGGGCCGCGAGCGCCGGACGCGACAGCATGTAGCCAGTGCTGCCATCGGCGTAGCAGGACGGTTCGGGTGACTTGTCAAGTTCCATCTGACCGCGACGAGACCGGGATCGCGCCATATGCCAGGCTCGGTCCATCGTGCCGGGCGCTCGATAAAGGGGGCGGCCATAATAGGGGTGGGTCAGGAAAGTCGGATCACTGAAAAAGGCTTTGGCGTTCAACAGGCAGTCATCATCCACCTTGAGAACGCGCGAAAACCCGGTGCAAGAGCGCACCCATTGGGCCAGCGCCAGCGTTTTCTGCGGCAGGGCCTCGTAACTGTCAGGCACATCAAGCCGGAGCAACGACCCATCGAATTCTATCGCCGCGCCCTCGGGCTGACCGGCCTCTCGTCCGACCACAGTGACCAGCGGGATGCCAAGCCTTGCCAGATCCTCTCCCCATGCAACGCGGCAATCTTGCGCGCGGAACCCAAGATTGGCGTGGCAGGAAATCAGCGCGACAAGCGTGTCAGCAAAGGGATTTGACGCAGCGCGCAGATGCATTGCAACCGAGTCTTCGTCCGCCGGAGCGTCTTGTGCCGCACCCAGCCAGCGGTGCAGCAGCGCGCGCAACTTTTCGTCCGCGCAGCAGTCCCGAAAACGTGCGAGGGCCAAGCGCGGAGCCTGCGCAACCAAGAGGTCATCTGTCTCCAAGGGCTCCAAGGTATCGCAGAGCGCTCGGCACAAGACCTGCGCAAGAGCCGGTGCTCCCTGCCGCGATGCCATCTCGGTTACGGCAAGCATGGCCGGAACGCCGATAAAATCCGCCTCCCGAACGCAGAGCGCCGAGGCCATATGCACGAGGTGCCGCACATCCCGTGGCGTGAGCGAACCTGTTTGTCGAAGCTGCTCCAGACTGTCGTGAACATGGTTGCCCAGTCGCAACCCCGCCTGCGTCATCAGAGGGCGCGGAATGGCAGTTGCGGCACCACGCAAACCTTTGCTGGCGGCAATGTGCAGCGGCTCGCCCGGTTGCAGATCGATCTCTGCTCGTGTGTCCGCGCTACGCGGAAAGGCCAGCCAGCGCAGGGCCGTTTCCTCTGTTTCCTGCCGGGACAGAACCGGAGACAGGGCCGCGAGGTCCGGTCTTCGACCAAAGGTCGCGATCTGAGACGGAGGCGACAGGATCACGCGACGCAGCATTTCGTGCCCTGCGGATCTACGCAGAAGGAACGGGCGTGCGGCCTCCCACAGGACAGCGCCCTTGCCGGATGCCAGCGCATTCCGCAGTGCTGCAAAACCTTGCGCTGCCTGAGCAAGAGCGGGTTGTTCCATGAGTGCGGGGCGCGCGCTCATCACGTCCCAGAATTCCGGGCTGAGCCCGAAAGCGCGCAGGGACAATTCCACATACCAATCCGCGCACCAGTCCGGAAGCAACGGCAATTCGGCCAGGATATCAAGCACACCGGCGATCACGCGCGTGCATCGGGTCTGCGCCCAATAGGACGGGGCCAGATCTGCAACGAGCTCCAGCAGTGCCGTCATCACGGAGACTCGTCGCGCCTCGGGGATCTGTGAGCCATCAAGAGCCGGTTTCCTTGCTGCGAGCGCGGTCGCGACCCAGCCCAGCGCCGGTGTGGCCAGCCAATGGGACGACTGACGCGGATAGCCGCGCAACGCGGCCTCTGTCGCGGCCCAGTTACCCTGCGCCCAGAGCATCGGCAGACTGGCGATGGACGCCCAGGCATCGGGGCTGTTGGCCCAGTCAGGGGCACCATGGCGTGCAGCCAGCGCCGCGAGGTCCAGTGGGTCACTGTGGATACAGAACCATTCACTGAGCATGAGCGCGAGTTGCCGCACCTCTGCCGGTGGGAGCCGGTCCTGACAAACCAACCCGTCCAGGACTTTCTCAGGCGCGGTGCCCGCGGTGTTTGCGATTTGCGCATGAAAGGCATCGCAGCTTTGGGACGCGTTGCAACGGTAGGACGTGACTGTGCGAAGGACCGGAGTTCGGACCGGCGGCTGAAAGCCCGGGATAGCAAGTTCCCTGGCAGTCGCTCCGAGTGTTTCACGAACTTGGCTGGTCAGGCGGGGCCAGAGGCATGCATGCTGCACATGCTCGAGCATATGCAACCGAACCAGCGGGTCGTTCTGCATCTGCCAGAGCGCCTCCGAACTGTGCAGTCGTTCCAAAATCATCCGCGTGTCAACCGGAACCTCCACCGATTGACCCACCATCCGCAACGAGACGCGCGCCTTGCCGCCATCCGCGTCGCACCAGATGCGACCAGGCAAACGCGCGATCTGAAGGCCGCGACTGGCTGGTGACCCGGCACCTGACAGCGACAGGCAATCCATCGGCGGTTCATCGTCATGCAAATCCAGAACAGCCGTACGCCCTGCTGTATTCCAGACGAACTCGAGCCGTTCGGTCAGGGCCGGTGTCACAGCTCTGTCAGGATACAGGCAGCGCATGCTGCGCAGCCCTGCGGGCCAAGTCATTCGGGCAATCCGGCCAAGCGCGGGAAAGCCACGCCGTACGCCCTTCGGCCCGTTGCGGTCAGGGCGCGGATAGGCATCCAGACGCGCGAGCAGGGTGCCGTTCAACCAGAGACCGACCGTCAGCCGGCCTAGCAGATCAAGCCCGAATGCAAGCTCGATATCCAGCACGGGTCGGTTCAACACCCGCCGGAATGAAAGTTCGCGACACCATCCTCTTGCCGTGAACTGGTTCACCACCACAAGACCGGCGTCGCCTCGTACCGACAGGTGCAAAGGGATTTGTGTCAGATCTGCAGTGGCAAAGTCGAGATTGACGCAAGGTTGTACCCGCGTGTCGATCTCAAGACACAGGATCATACCATCTTCGGGGAGGCACGCGCCACTCGCCTGCGCTTCTTGGTTTCTTGCATTCTGCATGGATAAGACCCTTCGTCGGGTGTTGCGGGGCGCGTTGACGGACGATCGAGCTTCAGGTGGAATGGCTCAGGTGTGTTCCGAGCACGGCCTGCATGCGCTCGGGCGGCGGTCGCGCATCCAGGAGATCGAAGAGCGGCTCGAAAAGCGTATGATCACGGATATAGTCATCGTAGTGCAGGCATACGCTGCGCTCTGGATTTGCCTTTGCAAAATCAGCGAAGACCCTTTCTGCCGCGGCCATCATCTGACGGACCTCTTCCGGGTCATGCTGCCGCCACCAGGATGATCTGACGACATCGGCATGATTGCGCGTATTGAAAACGAAATGCGCCTTCGGAAAATAACTGTTCATGAATTGGAGAAACCCCATGAACTCGGCTTTTGGCCGGATGGTCCTGATTTCCTTGAACCCGCAAAGCCGAATATGCGGGGGCGGGCGAAGGACATGCCGGGCAAAACTCTTACAAAGGCTGCGCGCGTAGCTGTCCGTATCGATCATCTCGGCACCGAACCATGGATGCGACGGGCCCGAGGTGTCATGCGCCGCGCGCATACGGTCGATATCGGGACTGTTGGTCAAGCTGCGCCAACTGCGGTACAGCGGGAACAAGGCATTGTTGTTTTCGCCCCGGACCAGGCAATCTGGCAGCGTATTGAGCAGATTCTGCAACAGGGTGGACCCCGAGCGCCCATAGGTTACGACGAACACATAGCCCTTGGTCGGATGTCGGAATTCGGTCATGCTTCCCTCTTTCGACACATATTGCCGAGTGACGCCAGAAGCGCGGCCCGAGGAGACTGGCGGCAGGCATCCGACTTGCCACGATGATTCCGCAAAAGGCTTAAAATTGGCTTTCCGAGGCTGAACAAAGCGACATTAGCTTTCAGGTAAGGTCTGGATGCTAGGGACACGGTATCTTGAAACTTGTCTGGGCGACATTATGGCACCTGAGGGCATGAGGCAGGCAGACGAGCGCGATCTGGGCTGGCATCGGGCAGATGCAGCCGGGCGCGACCCGTCTCGGCTGCGACAGGCAGTGGACCGGCGGAAGACCCGCGCGGACCTGCGGGCTGCGCGGGTTTATCTCGAAGCTCTTCACGCAGCGCAACCCTGCCCGGAGACAGCGCTCGAATTGGCGGCAATGCATCGTAAGTGCCATGATCATACCGCAGGTCTGGCTGTGCTTGACAACGCACTCGCGCACTGGCCGAAGCGCGCGGATATCCTGCAGGCACAGGCTGAACTCGCCACCCGTGACAAACAGTTCGGGCGTGCCGCCAGCCTCTGGACGCGTCTCATTGCCGGTCACGGCGCCGCATCTGCCTACCCGGTGCTGCGGGCCATCGCCGGCCACCGTCTTTCTGGTGATGAAGGTGCAGTAGCGTCCCTGCTGGAACGGAACGCGCCGGTTCTTCGCTCGGCATATCCGCCAATGGCCCTCCAATTACTGGAAGGTGGTGTCGACGCGGTCGCGCCTGTCACTCCGGGGCTTTACATGGTCACTGGCAATAACGGGACAGGTAAGACAACGCTGGGGCACGCTCTTCAGGCAATGGGCTTCACGATCATCGACGCCGATATCGACATCGCGGCGTTTTGCCGTGGGGACCGCTGGTCGGTCCTGCGCCATGATCTGACCCGCGGCGCGGCGGAGGCCGAGGCGCAGGTGCGTTGGCTCTGGCCAGCGTCACGATTCGATGCCGCATGTACAGCGGCAAGGCCCGAGGCACGGCCTGTCTTCGTGATCGGCGGGTTCGGACAGACCGTCGCCCCGTATATCTGCCGCGCCCGCAAGGTCTTTCACTTCACAGCCCCGACAGATGTGATCGCACGCCGACTTGCGCGGCGCGGCTCGCCGGCGCATCTTCCGGGCACGGCGGGCCATGCCGCTGCCCTGCGGCGCAACGCACGCCAGGCCAAACCGGATTATCCGGCGCATATCCTGCAGTCTGATCGACCGGTCTGGCACATCTTGGCCGACATGCTGGACGCCTTGCACTGCCACGCGCGGGAAAGCTTAATCTCGGACCCTGCGCTACAGTCGGCATGACCGGCGCGATGGCAGGTGGCTGTCCGGGGTGTCGCCCCGTGATTGCCACATCAGAAACCCCGACCGCACTCGGCGGCGATTGCTATTGAAGGCGACGATGCGCGTGGCAAGTGACCGGGTGCAGGAGAGCGTGATCTCTGTCAGGACACAGCCTCGCCATCAAACGTCATGAACCGACCATTTCGAGGCCACGGCGCCCTTGCATTAACGCGGCATAAAGTCCGACCGGGCATGATGCGGAACCGACGGGCACGCTGGGTATGGCGTGCCCGGTGGCAGTGCATTTTAACCTGAGGTGCAGGCATGGAAGACCCGCACAAGGACCACCGGAGGGATTGCAGCACGCCTCCGTTCGCACATACACGTCCGGCGCCTGCGGGCTTGCTGACAATGCATACGCGCCAGCTTTTCTGGGCAGTGGCGGCGATCAGCGTGTTCACCAATCTCCTGATGCTCACCGGCCCGGTCTTCATGCTTCAAATCTATGATCGCGTGCTCTCCAGCCGGTCCGAAGAAACGCTAGTGGTGCTGTTCGCGATCGTGGCCTTCCTGTACATCATCCTTGGCCTGCTCGACCATGCGCGCGCTCGGATTGCAGCGCGGCTGGGCGCCCAGATGCAGGATCGTCTCGATCTGCCGGTCTTCAGGGCTGCGCTTCGCGCGTCGAATGGGGCGGATGCAAGTGCAGCACGCGCACCGCAGGATCTTTCCTTACTGCAGGGTCTGTCCGGGTCGCCTGCGGTACTAGCCATTTTCGACTTTCCCTGGGTTCCTCTTTTCATAGGCGTGATTGCTCTTCTACATCCGTGGCTTGGCGTTCTTGCGCTTGGCTCGGCAGCGACTCTGGTCGTGATGGGTATGGCGAACAGCCTTGGCAACCGCAGCCGCATCACCACCGGGCAGTTCTTCGCACAGCGAAGTGACCAGATTGGGCAACAGATTGCACTCGACATGGGCTATCTGCGCGCGCTGGGCATGCAGGAGCCAGCGCTCATGCGTTGGCGTGAGCAGCGGCGCAAGACCCTGGACGCCATGCTTTGGGCCAGTGACGGGACGGGCAGGTTCAGCGCGAGCGCACGGGCGCTCAGGCTGTTTCTGCAATCAACCATGCTGGCGGCAGGCGCGTTGCTTGTCCTGCGTGATGCCCTGTCGCCCGGCGCAATGATCGCGGCCTCGATCATTCTTGGGCGTGCGCTTGGACCTCTGGACCAGATCATCGGCGGCTGGCCCCAGCTTCAGGCCGCCCGTATTGCATGGCAACGGACCCGGCAGCTTCTGACGAATGCGCCCCCCACGGCGAAACGCATCGCTCTGCCTGCGCCAAGTGGCCAATTGACTGTGAGCGGCTTGAGTTTGCAGGCCCCCGGCAAGTCTGGGGCCGAAAGGTCTTTGCTGCGTGACGTCAGCTTCATGATCGCGCCCGGACAGGCAATGGGCGTGATCGGTCCCTCCGGCGCGGGTAAATCCTCTTTGGCCATGGCACTGGTTGGGGTCCGCCCCCCGACGCGCGGCGAAATACGCCTGGATGGCGCGCGGCTGGGCCATTACCCTCCCGAGGATCTTGCCCGCGCGATGGGCTATCTGCCACAGCGCGCAATCCTGTTCCCGGGTAGCTTGCGCGACAATATCGCGCGCTTTGATCCAGACGCACAAGATGAGTGGATCATCGCCGCGGCGCGCGCGGCAGGGGCGCACGAGATGATCCTCGCTTTGCCACGGGGCTACGAAACCTCGATCGACCATGGCTGTGCGGGCCTTTCCGGGGGACAGGTCCAGCGCATTGGTCTTGCCCGCGCACTCTATCGCGACCCGGCGGTGCTGGTTCTGGACGAGCCGAACGCCAATCTGGATGATGACGGTTCACGCGCGCTCAACAGCGCCGTTCGCGCCGCCAAGGCGCGCGGTGCGAGTGTGGTTATCATGGCGCACCGGCCGTCTGCGATTGCCGAGTGCGATCTGCTGATGAAACTCGAAGCAGGGCAGGTTGTGGCTCTGGGTCCGGTGGCTCAGGTGTTACGACAGGTGACGCGCAACAGTACCGAGATCTTGCGAACTCATCACCCGTTGCCGACCGATCCCGATCAGCTCGCCAATTCTGCATTGCTGCGCTTCCCGTGGGACAACCGTCTGCCCGAGTGTCGACGATGACCAGGAGTCAGTACAGCGTACGCGCGCATCTTGCGCTGGCCCTTCTCGCGGGCGCACTGCTGGTTCTTGGCTTCGGCGCCTGGGCCGGGCTGACAAGGATCAACAGTGCCGTTATCGGCACCGGGCAACTCGAGGCTGCGCTGAAGCGGCAGGTCGTCCAGCACCTCTCTGGCGGTGTTGTCGAGAGCATCCTTGTCGCAGAGGGCGACAGTGTCGGCGCAGGCGACATCCTGTTGCGCCTCGACGGGGCGCAGCTTGTCTCCGAACTGGCCATGGTCGAGACCCGACTGTTCGACCTGCTCGCGCGCCGTGCCCGGCTGGAAGCCGAACGCGACAATGCCGAGCATCTCCAGTTCGCAGCAGAACTGCATGCGGCCATGACCCACCCCGACCATGGCGCGCAGATCCGCCGCGACATGGCCGCACAGACGGCCCTTCTCTCCGCGCGGCGCACGACCCTGGCAGGTCTGCGCGCGCAGCTTCAGCAGCGTCAGGTACAGATCAAGGCCCAGGTGGCAGGCATCGCAGAGCAGATCCATGCGCTGGACCGCCAGCTTGCACTGCTCGACGCCGAACTCGCAGCGCAAGAGACATTGCTGGATCAGGGGCTGACCCAAGCGGTCCGGGTTCTCGCTTTGGAACGCGAGACCGCCCGGCTCGAGGGGAAACGCGGCGCGTTGGCTGCCGAGCGGGCGGTTGCCACCGAGCGCCATGCAGAGGTCGCGCATCAGATCATCGCCCTGGGCATGCAGCGGACAGAAGAGGCACACAGCGCGTTACGACAGGTCAACGCTCAGGAGATGGAACTGCGCGAACGTCGCCGCGCGTTGAAAGCGCAGATCGCGCGTCTCGATCTGCGCGCACCAGTGGCCGGCATCGTGCACGGATTGCAGGTGACGACTCCGCAAGCCGTGCTGCGCGCCGCGGAACCGGCGCTCTACATCGTGCCGCAGGACCGTCCTCCCGTCATCGCCGCGCGTGTGGCACCTGCCGATATCGATCAGGTCACCACGGGCCAACTTGCCTCGATCCACCTGCCTGCCCTCGATCTGCGCGGTCTTCCGCGACCTATGGCGGAAGTGGTCCATGTGTCAGCCGATGCGTTCACCGACACACCCGATGCCATGCCCGCCTACCGCGTCGAGCTTGCTTTTCTGGAGGCCAGCCTCTTGCAACTGCCCGTTCAGTCGCTGTTGCCCGGTATGCCGGTGGAGGTGTTCCTGCAAACCGGGGCGCAAAGCCCGTGGCGCTATCTGACGCGCCCGCTGACCAGCTATTTCAGCCGCGCCCTGCGCGAGAAATGACGGCTACGGCCCCGATATCTCGTCCAGAATCCGCGCGAAGATCGCGCATCCGGGCGCAAGCAGGGCATCGGGAAAGTCATAGGCCGGGTCATGCAGCGCCGGATGCGACTCACCCGCACCAAGAAAGAACAGCGCTGTCCGGCAGGTCGTGCTGAACGCCCCGAAATCTTCCGAGGCGCGCATGGGCAAGGCGAAATCGCCGTGTTCCAGGCCAATATGGGCCGCCGCGCGCTCCACGATGTTCGCCGCATCCGCGTCATTGATGGTGGCGTTGAAATGGTCGTGACGGCTGATCTGCAGCGCAAGCGCGCCACACTGCCGCTGGATGGCACCGACGATTTCAGCCTCAAACCTGGAAAGCGCCTCATCGGTCACAGCGCGCAGCGTGACAAGGGCATCCGCCTGCGCGGGGGCAACACCAAAAGCGCGCGCGCCCATCGACAGGTGACACAGGGTCGCAAGCCGGAACGCCGCGCTCAATGGCTGCGGTGTCGTAAAGGGGACCAGAGCCGACAGAAGCCCGGCGAGCGCGGGTGCCGGAGAAAGGCCGGTCTCGGGGCTGGCGGCATGCGCCTCGCGTCCCTGCCAGCGCAGATGCAACCCGACCGAGGCACAGCTTGCGGGTCCGGGCGCGACCGCAATCCTGCCCAGTGCAAGCCCCGGCATGTTGTGCAGCGCAAAGGCCCAGTCGGGGCGGATCTGCTCGAAGCGCGGATCGGCGAGGACCGCACGCGCACCCGCGCCGGTCTCCTCCGCAGGCTGGAACAGCAGGATGACACGGCCCCGGGCCGGGCGTTTCCGGGCGAGGTGTCGCGCAAGCCCTGCAAGAACCGCCATGTGCCCGTCATGTCCGCACAGATGCGCAACACCAGATCGGGTCGAGGCGTAGGGCACGCTGCCTTGTTCGACTATGGGCAGCGCATCAAGTTCGGCACGAAACATCACACTCGGCCCGGAATGGCCACTGTCATAGACCAGCGCAAGTCCATGGCCTCCAAGCCCTTCGACAATCAAGTCGGGATTGGTATCCTGCAGGGCGACTCGCAGCATCCGCGCCGTTCCACCCTCTGCACCGGACAGGTCGGGGGCGGCATGCAGGCAGTGGCGCAGTTTTAGAATTTCTGCTTCATGGGGCAACAGCCCGACTCCCTTGTGGCCAATTGGCGGGGGTTACGACGCCACAGCCCCCCGCAACAGTCCCCAGACATCCGATCGAGCAGGTCAGCGCCCTCGAATTCGCGGGTCCAGCGCATCGCGCAATCCGTCACCGATATAGTTCACACTCAGAACCGTGAGCGAAATCAACACCCCGGGCCAGACCACGCGCGCCGGATATTGTTCGATCCAGTCGCGGCCGTCATACAGAATCCGACCCCAGGTCGGAAAATCGGGCGGGAACCCGAGCCCCAGGAATGAAAGCGCGGATTCGGTGATGATGGCGCTGGCGATACCCAAGGTGGCCGAGACCATGATCGGTGAAAGCACATTGGGCAGCACATGGCGCGTGTTGATCCTGAGCGACGGCGTGCCGATCGAGCGTGCAGCCAGCACATACTCGCGTTCCTTGAGGGCCAGCACATCGCCGCGTACGATACGGGCGGTCTGCATCCAGCTTGTGATCGCAATGGCAAAACAGATCAGCAGGAACACACCGATTGCTTCCCCGAACGTCTTGGCCAGGGTATCACGAAACAAGGTGACGAGGATCAGCAGCAGCGGCAGCAGGGGCAGGGCCAGAAACAGGTCCGTGGTGCGCATCAGAGGGCTATCCAGCATCTTGAAATAGCCCGCCAACACGCCGATCAGCGTGCCGATGACCAGCCCGAGCAGCATTGCCACCAACCCCACGGCGACCGAAATGCGCCCGCCATACATCAACCGCGCCAGAAGGTCGCGGCCCAATTGATCAGTGCCCAGCGGATGGGCCCAGCTCGCCCCCTGATTGCGGGCGCGGATATTGAGTTGGCCGGGATCGACCTGCCAGATCCATGGCCCGACCAGCACGAAAAGCAGGATCGTGACGAAAACGGCCAGCCCGGCCAGTGCTCCGCGATGCGTTTTGAACTGGTCCCAGACATCCCACCACTGGTTTCGCGGGGGGCGGAACGCCTCGTCGGGCGAGGATGGCTTGGCGATATCAGTCATAACGGATTCTCGGGTCAAGGATGCCATACAGCACATCGGCGATCAGGTTGAAGAGCACGATCAGCACGGCGAATATGAAGGTGATCGTCTGCACCATCGGCCAGTCACTGACATAGATTGCCCGGATCAGTGCATCGCCCAGACCATTCACGCGGAAGATCTGTTCGGTGATGATAGCACCGGTGAACACGGTCGGAATCCCGATCGCGATGACCGTGACGACCGGGATCATGGAGTTGCGCAACACATGGATCAGGACGACGGTTTGCTCTCCCAACCCTTTCGCGCGGGCAGTGCGAACATAGTCCTGATTGAGATTGTCGAGCATTGAGGCACGCATGAAGCGGCTGATCTGGCTGGCATTGAATAGCGCCAGAACGGCCACGGGCATGGCAATCTGCCTGACCTGGAAAAGGAACGAATCCCAGTCTCGCACGGTATGGGTGGTGTCATACATCGAGGGGAACCAGCCCAGCCACACGGAAAAGATGAGGATGAAAACAACGCCTGTGAAGAAGGTCGGCACCGAGAAGCCGACCATCGATACGAAGGTACCGACCTGATCGAACCAGCTATACTGTCGATAGGCCGAAATCACGCCTATGGGCAGCGCGATAAGGATACCGAACAGATAGCCCATGCCAACGACCCAGAGCGTTTGCGGAACGCGCTGCACGATGATGTCACCGACCGGCGAACGCGTCTGCCAAGACAGGATGCGCGGACCTTCCGGCGCGATATCCCAGCCCGTCAGCCCCGCCAGAATATGCAGGGGCTCGGTGATCAGGGTCATTTGCAGCCATTTGACATAGCGCACCATTACAGGCTCGCCCAGCCCCAGCGAGATACGGATCTGTTCGCGCACTTCCAGCGGAATCGTCAGCGGCAGGCTTGCGGTGGGGTCCCCGGGTGCCATGTCTAGCATCAGGAAAACGATCAGACTGATGACGAGCACGGTCGGGACAGCGAAAGCCAGACGGCGGAGCGTGTAGGAGAGCATGCAGATTGCCTCGGGTCGGGAGGACGACCTGCCCCGCTTTGGTGGGGCAGGTCCGTTTCAGCCGAAGATCATTCTTCGATGCGATACCATTCCGCCTGGTTCCAGTGCTCGGAATCCCAGACGTTCAGAATGATGCCGCCGACCGTGTTCGCCGCAGCAGACACACGACCACGGGCGACCAGCGGAATATGCGCATAGTCCTGAACGAACATGTCGTTGAGCGCGATGACCAGTTCCCGACGGCGCTCGGGATCGGGCTCGCGGTTCAGTTCTGCCCAGGTGGCGTCATACTCTTCGTTGCAGTAGCGGTTGATGTTCTGGCCCTGCCACTGAGTGTCCGGCTGAGGCTCGCGTCCGCAGCGACGCTGTTCGAGGTGCGGCGTAGGGTCTGTGCCCTCAAAGAGCGAGGCATACATCTGCACGTCCGCGTAGAACTTCAGATAGGTGTCCGGGCTGCCCGGGTCCGAGCCGAAGAACACGCCTGCATCGATATTACGCAGCCGGGCATCGACCCCGATTTCACGCCAGTCGGCCTGAATGATCGCTTGGAAGTCCTGCCGCACAGCGTTTGTCGAGGTCTGGAACAAAAGCTCCAGCCGCTCGCCATCCTTGACCCTGATGCCATCGGGGCCACGCTCCCAGCCCGCCTCATCCAGAAGGGCATTGGCCCGATCCAGATCCTGTACAAGGCAGTCATCATTATTGGGCGAGACCATTCCCGGCGGGGCCACGATGAAGTTACAGGCCGGACGACCCGTCGGGCCATAGCCGATCTCAACCAGCAACTCACGGTCGATGGCGCGGCTCAGCGCCTCGCGGACGCGGATATCAGACAGAATCGGATGCGGGTGCATCCGGGTCGCGCGCTCGCCTTCAGGCAAATCTGGCGATGGGTCGGTGAAGTTGATCTCGATCCGCTCCATCAGTGGGCCGAAATCCACCAAAAGCGTGCCCATGCCGCCAGCTTCCATCTGCTCGATCACTTCGGGCGCAAGCTGCAGGTTCCAGGCATAATCCATCTCGCCGGTCTGGAACACGGCTCGCGCAGCGCCCGTGGCATCACCGCCACCAGCCCAGGTTATGGACTGGAAATATGGCTGCGTTGGCACGCGGTAGTTCGGGTTGGCTTCGAATTCGACCACGTCATTGGGCCGGAAATTCGTCACGACATAGGGCCCGGTGCCGATGGGAGCAAAGTTCTCGTCGGTACATTCCGGCGCGCGCGCACCCATGCAATTCTCGAACTGCGCCTTCTGAATGACCGGCGCACCGGCGGCCACGAAGGGGATATAGGGGTTGGGCGTCGCGTCCTCGAACGTGATCAGGACGGTGCGATCATCCACAGCCTCGACGCTCTCGATCCCGGCGTAACGGTCGCGGTAAGAGCAGCCGCCCTCTGGGTGGGTGCAGTATTCATAGGTAAACACCACATCCTCGGCGGTCACATCTGTGCCATCGGACCACAGCAGGCCCTCTTTCAGCACCCAAGTGATGGTCAGGAGGTCCTCGGATACGCCGCCATTGTCCAGCGTCGGGATCTCTTCGGCCAGCCAGGCCACCAATTCGCCGTTATTATCGAAGCGCGCCAGAGGCTCCCAGACGATGGAGGCCGCGTTCATCTCCTTGGTGCCGCCCGAGAGGTAGCTGTTCATCGTGGACACGGCCTGCCAGTAGATGACATTCAGGTGACCGGATGACCCGCGCTCACGCTCGGCCATCGCGGCAGCGGGTGCCAGCACAATGGCTGCGGCTGTGCCCAACAGGGCTATTCTGGTTTTCATGCGTCTTCTCCTTGTTGGTTATGCTCGTTCCTCGGGTCGCCGGTTGTCCCGGCTGTATTATGCAGGTGACAGGCCACGAAATGGCCCGGTTTCAATTCCCGAAATTCGGGGTCAATCTCGCGACAGATATCCATCACTTTCGGACAGCGGGTGCAGAAATTGCAGCCCTTGGGCGGGTTTGACGGTGATGGGACATCGCCTTTGAGGATGATCCGCTCGATCCGCGACTCGATCGCCGGATCGGGGTCGGGCACGGCCGATAGCAGTGCTTCGGTATAGGGATGCAACGGATTTCCATAGAGCGTGTCGCGTGGCGCCAGTTCTATGATCTTGCCCAGATACATGACCGCCACGCGATCCGCGATGTGGCGTACCATCGACAGGTCATGGCTGATGAACATGTAAGTCAGGCCGAATTCATCCTGCAGTTCCTCGAGCAGGTTAACGACCTGCGCCTGAATCGAGACATCAAGCGCGGCGATGGGCTCGTCACAAATGATGAATTTCGGATTGAGCGCCAGCGCGCGCGCGATCCCGATCCGCTGCCGCTGCCCGCCCGAGAAGGCATGGGGGTAACGATTGGCGAAACTGCGGTTCAGCCCGACAGCATCCATCAACTCATATATCCGGTCGAGCTTTTTCTTCTTCGACCAGTCGGTGTGCTCGTCGAGCGGCTCGCCGATGATCCCGGCGACGGTCATGCGCGGGTTCAGACAGGCTTGCGGGTCCTGAAACACCATCTGCATGGTGGGGCGCATCTTGCGCAGCCCGTGCTGGCTGCGCGTGCCGATCTCGACCCCGTCGATCTTGATGCTGCCCGAGGTGATATCATAGAGCCGCAGCACCGCACGCCCGCAGGTGGACTTGCCGCAACCCGACTCGCCCACCACGCCCAGCGTTTCACCCTCGTAGATATCGAAACTGACCCCGTCCACGGCTTTCACATCGCCGGAATGCCGGCGCAAGACCCCGGAATGAATCGGAAAATACATCTTGAGGTCACGCACCTCGACCAGCTTGCGGCGTTCAGTCATTATGCGGCTCTCCGGTCCGATGGTCCCAGAAACACGCCGTATCATGTCCTTCGACAACCGTACGGCGCGCCGGGTTCTCGCGCGCGCAGCGGTCAAAGGCATGGGGACAGCGGGCCCGGAAGGGGCAGGCGGTCGGGTGCTGCGACAGCATCGGCGGCTGCCCCTCGATCACATTCAGTTTCTCTGCCCGCTCGCCGCGCACAGAAGGCACGGTCGTCATCAGCGCGCGGGTGTAGGGATGGGCGGGATTTGCGAAAACCTCGCGCACGGGGCCATATTCGACAACCTGCCCGCCATACATGACCATTACCCGATCAGCGATTCCAGCGATCACGCCGAGGTCATGGGTAATCCAGATAATCGACATACCAAGCTTCTGACGCAGCTCTTTGACCAGTTCCAGGATCTGTGCTTGAATCGTCACATCAAGCGCCGTTGTCGGCTCATCCGCGATCAAGACTTTCGGATCGCAGGCCAGCGCAATCGCAATCATGACGCGCTGGCGCATCCCGCCAGAGAACTGATGAGGGAAATCACGCAATCGCCGTTCCGCATCCGGAATGCCGACAAGCTCCAGCAACTCGACCGCCCGCTTGCGTGCAGCAGCCTTGTTCATGCCCATATGCTTGCGCAGGGGCTCCATAATCTGAAAGCCGACCGTGAAAACCGGGTTGAGCGAGGTCATCGGGTCCTGAAAGACAAACCCGATATCGCGGCCCCGCAACGCCTGAAGCGCCTTCTTTCCGAGTTTGAGCAGATCTGCGCCACCAAACTGGACACTTCCGGCCTGCACTTCGGCAGGGGGCGAGGGCAAGAGCCCAATCAGCGACATCATCGTGACAGATTTACCCGACCCCGATTCACCAACCACACCCAGAAGCTCTCCGGGCTGCAGCGAAAAACTCACCGAATTGACCGCGTGAATGTCGCCAGCCCGCGTCGAAAATACTGTCTTGAGACCTTGCACCTGCAAGACCGCCTGGCCGTTTCCCGGCATGTACCCTCCCTGGGCATCGGTTGTTTTTGACCCGCTTATGGCGCGGTTGATCGGAGTGTCGGGGATTTTCCGTCATCGGGCAAGGGAAATGTCGCCTGTACATAAAACCCATGCGCAGGAAGCACGAAATACCCCGCTCTGAAAGGGGTAGGCGCCTGCAAGTTGTTCAGGCGTCGAGATTTTCGACACTCAAGGCATTGCGCTGAATGAAATCGCGCCGCGGCTCGACGACGTCACCCATGAGCTTGGTGAATATGTCATCAGCTTCGGCCAGGTCGTCGATCTTGACTTGCAAGAGCGTGCGCGCCTCGGGGTCGAGCGTGGTCTCCCAGAGCTGATCGGGGTTCATCTCGCCCAGCCCCTTGTAGCGCTGCAACGAGAGGCCCTTTTCACCCTCGGTCAGAATGGCATTCAGCAGATCAACCGGGCCGTAGATCTTTTGCTTGCGATCACGGCGAACAAGGTCCGCCGGCTGGCTGTAGACATCCTGCAGGGTTTGCGTATGCGACGCGAGCCTGCGCGCCTCACCTGAGCGCAGCACGCCGCCGTCCAGACGCCGCACCTCTTCCACCCCACGCAGCACGCGGCTCAGGCGCAAGCCGCCATCCTGAGTCGGGCGTCCCTGCCAGCCGCGCTCATACTCGACCGCAACAAGGTCCAGTCTATGCGCCACCGAATCGGCCAGCTCCTGCGGGTGGGCCGCGAGCGCCTCGGGCATCAGCGCGCCTGCGATGGCGGCCTGTTCCAGAATGTGCTGGGGGTAATGCGTCGGAAAGCTCTGCAACGAGCGGCGCACTGCGCGCGCCTCGGACACGACGCGCGCGAGATCAGCGCCGACGATTTCCTCGCCCGTGGCCAGCCGCAGCACGGCCCCTTCCACGCCTTGGGCAATCAGGTAATCTTCCAGCGCGGGCTTGTCCTTGAGGTAGACCTCGGACTTGCCGCGCGCGACCTTGAAGAGCGGCGGCTCCGCGATATAGAGGTGCCCGGCCTCGATCAGCTCGGGCATCTGACGGAAAAAGAAAGTCAAGAGCAGCGTTCGGATATGGGCGCCATCCACATCGGCATCGGTCATGATGACGATCTTGTGGTAGCGCAGTTTCGATATGTCGAATTCGTCCCGCCCAATCCCGGTGCCCAGCGCCGTGATCAGCGTGCCGATTTCCTGACTGGACAGCATCCGGTCAAAGCGCGCGCGCTCGACGTTCAGGATTTTGCCTCGCAGGGGCAACACGGCCTGATTCTGGCGGCTTCGTCCCTGCTTGGCCGACCCGCCCGCCGAGTCGCCCTCCACAAGGAAGAGTTCGGATTTGGCCGGGTCACGCTCCTGACAATCGGCAAGCTTGCCGGGAAGCGAGGCCACGTCGAGCGCTGTCTTTCGGCGGGTCAGTTCACGCGCCTTGCGCGCGGCTTCACGCGCCAGCGCCGCCTCGATGATCTTTCCGACAATGCCCTTCGCGTGCAGCGGGTTCTCCTCGAACCATTCGGCCAGTTTCTCGTTCACAAGCGACTCGACTGCCGGGCGCACCTCAGACGAGACCAGCTTGTCCTTGGTCTGGCTTGAGAATTTGGGGTCTGGCACCTTCACGGACAATACGCAGGTCAGCCCTTCGCGCGCGTCATCTCCCGTGAAATTGACCTTTTCCTTCTTCGCGATCCCGCTGGACTGCGCATAGGCATTGATCGTGCGCGTCAGCGCGCCGCGAAAGCCGGCCATATGCGTGCCGCCATCGCGCTGAGGGATGTTGTTGGTGAAGGGCAGCACCGTCTCGTGATAGCTGTCATTCCACCACATCGCGATTTCCACGCCGATCCCGTCACGCTCACCATTCATATAAATCGGCTCGGGCATGACTGGCGTTTTCGAGCGGTCCAGATGGCGCACAAATTCGCGCACGCCACCCTCGTAATAGAGTTCCGAGCGCAGCATTTCTGCGGGGCGATGATCTTCGAGAATAATCCGCACACCGGAATTCAGGAAGGCCAGTTCGCGCAAACGGTTTTCCAACGTCTTGAAGCTGTATTCGAGGTTCGAGAATGTCGCGGTCGAGGCAAGAAAGCGCACTTCGGTCCCGGTCTTGTCACCAGAGTCGCCCACAACCTCGAGATGGCGAACTGTATCGCCGCGCTCGAACCGCGCGACATGTTCCTTGCCATTGCGCCAGATGCGCAATTCGAGCCAATCCGAGAGCGCATTGACCACCGAGACGCCAACCCCGTGCAAGCCGCCCGAGACCTTATAGCTGTTCTGGTCGAACTTCCCGCCCGCGTGCAACTGGGTCATGATGACTTCGGCGGCCGAGACACCCTCTTCTGCGTGGATATCGGTGGGGATTCCGCGTCCGTTATCCATCACGGAAACCGAATTGTCGGCATGGATGATGACGCTCACAAAATCTGCGTGCCCGGCCAGCGCCTCGTCGATGCCGTTATCGACGACCTCATAGACCATGTGATGCAGGCCAGAGCCGTCATCCGTGTCGCCGATATACATGCCTGGCCGCTTGCGGACGGCGTCCAACCCCTTGAGAACCTTGATGGAATCGGCGCCATATTCGTCGCGCTTCACGGCTTCGGCAGACATGCAGGAAAAACCCTCGTTAGACTGCCGCACTTATAGGCATTTCTGAAATGGATGTCACGTCCAAGACACAAGATTTAGCGGTTGCGGGGCCGCATTGACCTTCGCTGTCATGCCTGCCGACACGGCTATTGCCAAGCCGGGAGATAACGACGCGCCGCCCTCTCAAGCCCGCTCGTTCTCCAGCACGATCCCCATCAGCGCATAGGTCAGCTGCGCGGCAGTGAAATCCCAGACCTCCCAGCCCTCGATCGGGGCCAGTTCGACGACATCGAGGCCCACGCAACGCCGCCCACGCAAGGCGGAACGGACGAGGGAAAGCGCCTGATAATAACCCAGCCCCCCCGGCACCGGCGTGCCAGTTGCGGGCATGATCGAAGCGTCCAGCCCGTCCACGTCGAAACTGACATAGATATCTTCGGGGAAATCCTCGGGCAGGCTGATCTCCGATATGCCGCCGCCCACCAGTTCCTCGGCGTCAATGAATACGACATTGTTGCGCGCGCGGCACTCGGCCTCTTCGGTGCAGAGCGCCCGCACTCCGTATTGCGCCAGCCGCGCGCCCTCTTCCTCGACCAGAAGCTGCATCACCGAGGCGTGCGAGTGACGAAAATCCTGATAGGCGCGGCGCAGATCGGCATGGGCGTCGATCTGGACAATGCCGACAGGGCGCTTGAGCGCGCGCCGCACGCCCGTGACCGCCCCCCAGGTCAGGCTGTGTTCCCCGCCCAGCGTCACCGGTGTCTTGCCTGCAAGCACGATCCCCTCGACCCGCGCTGCCAGCGAATCGAGCGCGTATTCAAGCGGTCCCGAGCAGTCGATGGGCGGTGTGGTGCAGATGCCTGCGGCGCATGGCTCGAACCCGCGCCAGAGCCGCTCGAGCTGGTCCGAAGCCGCGATCAAGGCGGCAGGGCCATCCGCAGTACCCGAGCCATAGGAAACGGTCTTTTCCAGTGGCATGGGAACGACATGAAACCGCGCATCCGGGGCGCGTTCCGTCAGGGTGAGTTCAGAGTTGAGAAAGTTCATGAAAGCCGCCCCTTGAAATCCTGATAGTCGAATTGCCGGATCACCCGCAGCGCGTCGGTCTCGCTGTTCCAGACCGCGAGCGCGGGCAGGCGGACCCCGTTGAAGGTGGTGGTCTTGACCATCGAGTAATGCGCCTGATCGAGAAAGGCGAGCCGCTGGCCGATCTCGGGCGCGCGGTCAAAGGCATAGCGCCCGATCACATCGCCCGCGAGGCAGCTTGGCCCGCCGAGGCGCACCTCGCACTCGCCACCCTCGCCCAGCAGTGCCGGGCGATACGGGGCCTCGATCACATCGGGCATGTGGCAGGTGGCCGAGATATCAAGGATCGCATTCGGCCCGTCATTCTCGACGGCATCGAGCACTTCGCCCACCAGAATGCCCGCATCCAGCGCCACGGCCTCGCCCGGTTCCAGATAGCAATGCAGGCCGGTGTCCGCACTCACGCGCCCGAGGAAACCAATCAGTCCCTCGCGGTCGTAATCGCTCCGCGTGATATGGTGGCCACCACCGAAATTGATCCATTTCAGGCGTGGGGCCAGCTCCGTGATGCGCGGGGCAATATGGTCCCAGGTTGCCAGCAGCGGGCCGAGATCCTGTTCGCAGAGCGTGTGCATGTGCAGACCATCGACGCCGTCCAGCGCATCCGCATCGATCTGCTCCAGCGGCGTGCCAAGTCGAGACCCCGGCGCGGCAGGGTCATATTTCGCATCCTCGCCCATTGGCAAGCCGGGGTTGAAGCGCAGGCCGACATGCAGCGCCTTCCCGCTCTCGCGGATCATGGCCGCGAAGCGGTCCTTTGCGGCGGGTGTGTTGAACACGATATGATCCGACAGGCGGATGATCTCGCCCATCTCGTCGGGCTTGTAGCCTGCCGAAAACGTCTCGACGATCCCGCCATAATGCTCGCGTCCCAGCCGCGCCTCCCACAGCCCTGATGCACAGACGCCCGAAAGGTAGCGGCTGACCAATGGCGCGAGCTCCCACATCGAGAACGCCTTGAGTGCGCAGAGCACCGTTGCGCCTGATCGCGTCTGGATATCGGCCAGTATGCGCAGATTGGTCTCCAGCCGCGTTTCATCCACGACAAAGCACGGCGAGGGCACGCGCGAGAGGTCGAACCGGGCGAAAGCGCCCGGATCGCCTGCATGGGTCTGCATGGCCATCAGAAGTCAACCGGCGCCGAGAGTTCCGTGATCTGCCACGGCAGCCCGTGCAGGTTCAGCATCTCCATGAACGGGTCGGGGTCAAGCTGCTCGGTGTTGAACACGCCCGCGCCCGACCATGTGCCATCAAGCATGAGCGCCGCGCCGATAAAGGCGGGCACGCCCGTCGTGTAGCTGACGGCTTGGCTGCCGACCTCGCGGAAGCACTCTTCATGGTCGCAGATGTTATTAATGTAATAGGTCTTCTCGCCTGCCCCGTCCTGCGCAGGGCCGGTGATGATATCGCCGATATTCGTCTTGCCCTTGGTGCGCTCGCCCAGATCGCCCGGGTTGGGCAGCACGGCTTTGAGGAATTGCAGCGGGATGATCTGGTGGCCTTCATACTCAACTGGCTCGATGCTGGTCATGCCAACATTCTGCAGCACCGTCACATGCTGGATATAGGCATCGCCAAAGGTCATCCAGAACCGCGCGCGCTCGATCTCGGGGAAATGGGTCACGAGGGATTCCAGTTCCTCGTGATACATAAGATACATGTTTTTCGGGCCCACCTGCTCGAAGTCGAATTCGACCTTGGTTGACATCGCCGGAGACGTGACCCAGCCGCCATTCTCCCAGTGCCGCACTTCGGCAGTGACTTCGCGGATGTTGATTTCCGGGTTGAAATTGGTGGCAAAGGGGTGACCATGATCGCCGCCATTACAGTCCAGAATATCGATCAGTCGGATGCCAGAGAGGTAGTGCTTGCGGACATAGGCCGCGAAAATCGAGGTCACCCCGGGATCGAAACCCACGCCAAGCGTTGCCATAAGACCGGCCTTTTCGAAGCGGTCATGCAGCTTCCACTGGTGCGAATACTCGAATTTTGCCTCATCGGGCGGTTCGTAATTCGCTGTGTCGAGATAATGCACACCGGTGCGCAGGCAGGCCTCCATCAGATCGAGATCCTGATATGGCAGGGCGAGGTTCACCAGAAGCGCCGGCTTCACCGCCTCGATCAGCGCAACAGTCTGGTCAACGTCATTCGCGTCCACCTCATAGGTCTCGATCTCGATCCCGGTGCGGCTCTTGACCTCGCGGGCAATTGCCTCGCATTTCGAAAGTGTCCGGCTGGCTACCGCTATCCGCCCCGGAAACAGGTCACGATTCATTGCCATCTTATGCAGCGTTACCGAGGCGACACCCCCGGCCCCGATGACCAGAACATCCTTGTCAGCCATTGGTGTGCTCCTCATGTTCGTAGTATGTGTAGCCGCCCAGCGCATGGCGGTAGGTTTCCATCAGCATCCGGCGCTGTGACGGGTTCAGCGCCCCACTTTGCACGCCGCGCTCGACAATCCGCTTGAAGGCGTCGAGGCATTGCTTGGGCTCGTATTCGACATAGGCCATCACTTCGGCCACAGTATCGCCCTCGACTTCATGCTGCAATTCCAGCACGCCATCGGCGTTGAAATCGACGGTCACGATATTTGTATCCCCGAACAGGTTGTGCAGGTCGCCGAGGGTCTCTTGATAGGCGCCGATCAGGAATATCCCGATGAAATATCGCTCGCCCTCGCGCAACTCGTGTAGTGGCAGGGAGTTTCCGATCCCCTCGCCCAGAACGAAATGGTCGATCTTGCCGTCACTGTCGCAAGTAATGTCCGAGAGCACGGCGCGCCGGTTGGGCACCTCGTTCAACCGCTGCAGGGGCGCGATGGGCACCAACTGGTCAATCGCCCAGACATCGGGCAGCGACTGGAACAAGCTGAAATTGGCGCGATAGATATCGCGATGGGCCGATAGTTCCTCGAGTACTTCCTGCGGCGGGTCTTCGATCTGGGCGACCATGTCCTTGATGCGGTGGACGACATGCAGAAAGATCTGCTCGGCGCGGGCGACCTGCTCTATGTCGATCACCCCACGACGGAAGAGGGCGCGTAGTTCCTCGCGATAGTATTCCGCGTCGTTGAGCGATTCCTGCAGGCGGCGCGGCGAGAGATATTCGACAATCGCCGCCATGTCCGAGAGCATGTGGTGATCGTCCTCTTCCGGCGCGATGGGGGCAGCGCGGTCGAAATAGCTGGCCTCCAGTATGTCCGAGAGCAACATCGAGGAATAGGCCACAATCGCGCGGCCCGATTCCGTGATCAGAACCGGATGCGGCTGTTCGGCCTCTTCCATGCGGTATTTCACGGTCTCGACGACATTGGCACAATACTCGTCCATCGTGTAGTTGATCGAGTTCTCGGAGGCGCGCGCCTCGCCTGTGTAATCCACGCCCAGACCGCCGCCGAGATCCAGATAGGTGAGCGGTGCGCCAAGGCGGCGCAGTTCGGTGTAGAAGCGGCAGGCTTCATCGACGGCCTGCCGGATATCGCGCATGTTGGGCACCTGGCTGCCCAGATGCGAATGCTGCAGCACCAGACAATCCAGCATGTCGGCCTGGCGCAGCTTTTCGACCAGATCGACCGCTTCCTTGGTCGTCAGGCCAAAGGTCGAGCGGTCGCCCGAAGAATCCGCCCAGTTGCCCGTCACCCGCCGCGTCAGCTTGATCCGCACGCCAAGCGCGGGCATCTCGCCCAGCCGCTTGGCCTCGGCAATGACCGTATCCGCCTCGCCGGGCGATTCGATCACCAGTACGCAGTTGATGCCCGCCTTGCGTGCCAGGATTCCCAGTCGGATGAATTCGGCATCCTTGATGCCGTTGCAGATCAGCAGCGCATCCTTGGGCAGGTCGCGCGAGAGCGCGAGGATCAACTCGGGTTTCGACCCCGCTTCCAGCCCAAAGCTGAACGGGTGGCCGTACTCCATGATCCGGTCAATGACCTCGGCCTGCTGGTTGACCTTGATCGGAAACACCCCACGATAGGGCGCGCCATACTCATTCGCCTCGATCGCGCGGGCAAAGGCATGGTTAAGCCGCTCCAGTTCTCGCTTCAGGAACGCGCCGACCCGCACCAGAACCGGCGTATGGATGCCGCGCGCATCCAGATCGTGCAGCAGGGCAGGCAGGCTGGCCGGGGGGGCATCGGGGTTCTCGGGGTTCACCAGACCCAGATCACCATTGTCGAGCCGCGCGAACATTCCCTTCGCCCAGCGGTCGATTCCGTAGGTCTGGGCTGCGTCGTTCGGCATCATCGACTCCTGTTCCGGGCGCGGCGCGTGAAGGTCGGAGATATGCAAAGCCAGCCGCAAACGCAAGGATGACTCGAAAGCTCGCTTGCCCGCCACTCAATAGGTTGCGGTCTTTTCAGAAGCGGGTTCGACGACCTGTTTACGGTTGTGACGCAGGGTTTTCTGGCGAGCATCCGTGACGTCAACCCTTGTGCGACGCACGTCACTGGGCTTTGGTGTGGACGGAGATCTGACCGCGCGGTCGGAATGGGAGGATGAAGCGTGAATAAGCACACAGCCCGGCCTTGGCTGGCCGCCTATGGGCAAGATATCGAACCCGACCTGCCCGAGCGGGCACATCATTCGCTCGCAGCGCTGGTCGCAACAACATGCGAGCGGTTCGCCAAGCGCCCCGCCTTCACATGTGTCGTGCCCAATGGCATGAATGGTACGATGCGATTTGCGCAGCTCGGCAAGATGTCGGACGCCTTTGCATCCTATCTGCGCCATCATTGCGGCCTGCAGCCCGGCGCGCGCGTGGCCTTGCAGATGCCCAACGGGCTTGCCTATCCGGTAGCGGCCTTTGGTGTGTTCAAGGCAGGTTGCGTTTTGGTCAACACCAACCCGCTCTACACGCCCTCCGAGATGATCCACCAGTTCAACGATTCCAATGCCGAGGTGCTGGTGATCTGCGACATGTTCGCCGACAAGCTGGCCGAGGTCATCCCGCAGACGGGCATCAGGCATGTCGTGCTTGCCGGTGTCCCCGAGTTCTTCCCGCGCATCCCGGAAACCGTCGTGCGGGGCGTGCAGAAGGTCTGGACACGGTCGCTGCCGCCGGTCCCGAGGCTCGATGTGCCGGTACTCCGCATCCGCGAGGCGCTGAAGGTCGGGCGCCGACAGCCTGCCGTGACCGACTGGGATAGCATTGGCCCCGAGGATCTGGCGCTCTTGCAATACACGGGCGGCACGACGGGCGTCGCCAAGGGCGCAATGCTGACACATGGCAACATTCTGGCCAATCTTGACCAGGTAAAGGCGATGGGCGGGCGTCACATGAGTGGCGAGGATTGCGTGCTGACCGCGCTGCCGCTCTATCACATCTTCGCTTTCACCGCTAACCTGATGACCTTCTTCGAACTGGGTGCGCGCAATATCCTCGTGCCTTCGCCGCGCCCGGTGCAGAACATCCAGCGCGCGCTCGAGAATTACCCGATTACCTGGGTGACAGGGGTCAACACGCTGTTCAACGGGCTGATGAACGAAGAATGGTTCGCGGCCTTTCCACCAAAGACGCTGAAAGCCGCCATCGCCGGGGGCACTGCATTGCACCATGCCGTTGCCGAACGCTGGCAAAAGATCACCGGAACCCGCGTGGCCGAGGGCTACGGGCTGACCGAGACATCGCCGCTGGTGAGTTTCAATCCGCTGGAACAGCCTGCACGCATCGGCTCGATTGGCGTGCCGGTGCCGGGCACGGATGTCGCCCTGGTCGATGACAATGCCGAACCCGTGGCGCAGGGCGAACCGGGCGAGCTGATCGTCAAGGGGCCGCAGGTCATGCGCGGCTATTGGCAACGCCCCGACGACACCGCGAAATCCATTCAAAACGGATGGTTCTTTACCGGTGATGTCGCGGTGATGGACACGGATGGCTATCTGACCATCGTGGACCGCAAGAAGGACATGGTGCTGGTCTCGGGCTTCAATGTCTACCCTAACGAGGTCGAGGATTGCCTCGCCAAACTCGAGAATGTGCTCGAGGCGGCCGTCATTGCCGTTCCCGACAAACACACCGGCGAGGCCGTGCGCGCCTATGTCGTGCAGAATCCCGATGCCCCGGGAACCGTGACCAAGGAAGAGATTATCGCACATTGCCGCAAGCATCTGGCCGCCTACAAGGTGCCCAAATCCGTCATGATCCGTGACGAGTTGCCGAAATCACCGATCGGAAAGATCCTGCGCAAGGACCTCAAGGCTGAGGCGCGTGCCGAATTTGCCAAGGGGGGCTGAGCCATGCTGACCGAACTGGAAACCACCCTTCTGGGTATCATGATGATGGTGATCATGCTGGGCATGGGCGCGAGCATGACCCCGCGCGATTTCCGCATCGCCTTTCGCAAGCCCAAGGGCATCCTTGTCGGACTTCTGAGCCAGTTTGCGGTGATGCCCTTCCTTGGCTACATGCTGGCCATCCTGCTGGGCTTGCCACCGGCGCTGGTGGTGGGGCTCTTGCTGATCGCCTGCATGCCGGGAGGGACGACCTCGAACATCTTCGCCTATTTCTCCAAGGGCGTGCTGGCGCTATCGATCATGATGACCACGGTCTCTACGCTGGTTGCCGTCGTGATGGTTCCGCTGCTGCTGGATTTCTATGGCGGGCTGGCCGGGGTGCCGGCCGAATCGAGCATTCCGCCGGGGAATGTGGCTCAGGTGCTGGTGGTCCTGCTGATCCCCACGATCCTTGGCATGGTGCTGCGCAAACTCAACCCCAATATCGGCGCGACGGTCGAGCTGATCGGGTCTTTCATGGGCGTCGTCGTGATCCTGTTCCTGATCGTGACCTGGGTGCCGCGCAACTATCAGTTGCTGCTCGATACCGGGCCTTCGATCTATGTCGCCACGATCGGCATCGGGCTTATGGGGATGCTGTTCGGCTACTGGGTCGCGCGCGGGCTGGGGCAGGACACAAACCGCTCGCGCACGATCAGCCTCGAGACCGGCATCCAGAACGGCCCGTTGGCGGTTCTGGTGATCACGCTCACCTTCACAGGAGCGATGCAGGAAGAGGTGCTGCTGATACCGGTGCTCTATTCGCTGTTCATCGTGCTGACCTCGACCGCGATCACGATGTGGTATCGCCGCAACGCCACGCGCGAGGCGCTGGCCCGCGATGCTGCCAAGCTCGGCACATGAGGCGCTGAGCGGAAGCACTGGACACGCCGCACGCCAGCACCGATAAGCCCGCCGCAACCGGCGAGGACTGATGACCGCGATAGAGCTTGGACCTTTTGTGCTGGGTTGGGACCGTTTCGCCGCCCTGACCGGGGTGGTGGTGTTCCTGATCGCGGCCGAGGTCATTGCGCGTGTCTCACATGCCCCTGCATTGTCGGCATGGGCCGGACGAGCCGTGCTCTGGGGGCTGATCGGGGCGCGGCTGGGTCATGTGGTGCAGTTCCCGCATATTTTTCTGGCCGAGCCCTGGACGGTGCTTGCGATATGGCAGGGGGGCTTTTCGCCTGTCGGGGCCGCGCTTGCAGTGGGCCTCGTCACACTGCTCTCGCGGCGGCTCGGGCTGGCGCTGGTGCCTGCGTTCGGCGCACTCTGGCCGGGGGTGGTTGTGTGGCTTGCGCTGATCCTAGATTTCGCTGACCGCCCGCCCGTTCCGCTGCCGGACATGCAACTTGCCCTGCTGTCGGGCGGGAGCTACGATTTCGCGACCGCCGCGGATCAGCCGCTGGTGATCAATCTCTGGGCCACATGGTGCCCACCCTGCCGCCGCGAATTGCCGATGCTGGCCGAAATGGCCGCAGCACATTCGGAGGTGAGTTTCGTGCTGGCCTCGCAAGGCGAGGATGCCCAGACCGTGCGCACTCACCTCGAGCGCAACGGGATCAGTGATGCGCATGTCGCGCTCGATCCAACCGGGACGCTGGCGCGGCACTTCGCCACCATCGGTCTGCCCGTCACGCTGTTTGTCGGCGCGGATGGTATGCTGGCGCATGTCCATGTCGGCGAAATCTCACGGGCGCTGCTGTTGCGCCAAATCCTCGCCTTGAACGGCTGAGGTCCCCACGCCCGATTGCAAGCCCGACTGCGAGGCGCTAACAGGGCGCGATGTTTTCCCGCAGCGGATGGAGCCCCGGATATGACCACCCCCTTGCGCCTTGGCATTGCCGGGCTTGGCACCGTTGGCACAGGTCTGGTGCGGATTGTCCAGACCAATGGCGCGCTGATCGCCCGCCGGGCCGGGCGGCCGATCGAGATCGTGGCGGTCTCGGCGCGGTCGCGCACGCGCAACCGCGGTGTCGATATCTCGGGCTACGCATGGGAGGATGACCCTGTCGCACTGGCGCGCCGCGCAGATGTGGATCTCGTCATCGAGCTGATGGGCGGCGAGAACGGCCCGGCGAAGGCCCTGACAGACGCCGCAATCGAGAGCGGCAAGGATGTGGTCACGGCAAACAAGGCGCTGCTGGCTATCCACGGGCAGGCACTGGCAGAGGCCGCCGAAGCCGCCGGTGTGGCGCTGCGTTTCGAGGCGGCGGTCGCGGGTGGCATCCCGGTCGTAAAGGCTTTGTCCGAAGGGCTGGCGGGCAACCGGATCACCCGCATCAAGGGCGTGATGAACGGTACTTGCAATTACATCCTGACGCGGATGGAAGATGCGGGCCTTCCTTACGAAACCGTGTTCGAGGAAGCCAACCAGCTGGGCTATCTGGAAGCCGATCCGACGCTTGATGTCGGCGGCATCGACGCGGCGCATAAGCTCACGCTGCTGTCCGCCATTGCCTTTGGTACCCGCCCCGATTTCGGTGCGATTACCTTGGGCGGGATCGAGCAGATCTCGATCGAGGATATCCGCGCCGCCGCCGATCTGGGGCTGCGCATCAAGCTTCTGGGCGTGGCACAGATGACCGGACGCGGGCTGGAACAGTCGATGACGCCCTGTCTGGTGCCCGCTGACAGCCCGCTGGGCCAGCTCAAGGGCGGCACCAATATGGTTGTGATCGAGGGCGACGCGGTCGAGCAGATCATCCTGCGCGGCCCCGGCGCAGGCGAAGGGCCAACCGCCAGTGCCGTGATGGGCGATGTCATCGACATCGCGCGCGGGCTGCGTCTGCCGGTCTTCGGCCAGCCCGCAACGACGCTGGAGGCGGCGTTCTCGGCGCGTGCGATGGGCTCGAAACCCTGGTATCTGCGCATGGGCCTTCTGGACAAACCCGGCGCATTGGCGAAGGTGGCAGAGGCGCTCGGCAGTGCGGGCGTCTCGATCAACCGGATGCGCCAGTATGGCCATCAGGACACGCGTGCGCCAGTGCTCATCATCACCCATAAAACCACACGCGACGCGATTGACCACGCCGTCGCGCTGGCAATGAATACCGGCGTCGTCATGGGCGAGCCCGTCGCTCTCGCGATCGAGGAAGACTGACCCCCTGCCCCATCTGGGGATCGGGACGAATTCGGATACAAATGCTTGTGTCGTGTCCTTGTTTGCCGCTAGACAGGTCGAATATAGCCGATGAGGGACGCCAGCCATGATCAAACCACCGGAATTTCACGACCGCATGTTGTCGCTGGGTCTCGCCCGCGTCTCGGAGGCCGCAGCCATCGCCTCGGCCCGGCTCGTCGGGCGCGGTGATGAAAAGGCGGCTGATCAGGCCGCGGTGGATGCCATGCGCCGCCAGTTGAATTTGCTCGACATTCGCGGTGTGGTGGTCATCGGCGAAGGCGAGCGCGATGAGGCGCCGATGCTCTATATCGGCGAGAAAATCGGCAGTGGCGAGGGACCAGAGGTCGATATCGCGCTGGACCCGCTTGAAGGCACGACACTGACGGCCAAGGATTTTCCCAATGCGCTGACCGTGATTGCCATGGCCCCCCGCGGTACCATGCTGCACGCACCCGATGTCTATATGGAAAAGCTCGCGATCGGGCCGGGCTATGCGCCCGACACCGTCACGCTGGAGATGAGCCCCTCCGAGCGGGTGCGCGCGCTTGCGCAGGCCAAGGGCTGTGCGCCCGAGGACATATCGGTCTGCGTTCTGGAACGCCCCCGCCATGAGGCCATGATTGCCGATATCCGTTCGACTGGCGCGGCCATCCGGCTGATCATGGATGGCGACGTCGCCGGTGTGATCCACTGCGCCGAGCCGCATATGACGGGAATCGACATGTATATGGGCTCTGGCGGTGCGCCCGAGGGTGTGCTGGCAGCGGCCGCCCTCAAATGCATGGGCGGGCAGATCTATGGCAAGCTTCTGTTCCGCAACGAGGATGAAGTCGGTCGCGCACGCCGCGCCGGGATCGAGGATCTCGACCGGGTCTATACGCGCGACGAAATGGTCACGGGCGATGTTATCTTCGCTGCAACGGGTGTCACCGACGGCTCGATCGTGCAGGGCATCCGTACCGAACCGGGCTGGGTGACGACGGACACGTTGCTGATGCGGTCCAAAACAGGGTCGGTGCGCCGCATGAGCTATCGGACACCGATCTGACCGGTATTCCGGACCGCAGGCGGATGTATTTTAGTGTTTTCAGCGAGATGAGGTCAGGGGCGGCTTGGATGACAGTCGGCATCCGACATCGTAACCAGGACAGATGACAGACAGCGGCGCCTTTCTCGGAGTCGAGACATCCCTAACGGGACGGCGCTGGGTCGGACCCGCTCCGGCGCAGGAGCGCGCGCGCGACGCGCTGGCACAGGCGACCGGTTTGCCGCAGGCGGTCTGTTCGGTGCTGGCCCGCATTGGTGTCTCGCCGGAAGCCGCAGAGCAATATCTCGCGCCCGCCCTACGCGACCTGCTTCCTGACCCGCGCAGCCTGCGCGATATGGAGCACGCGGCGACCCGCTTTCTCGGTGCCGTGCGGTCGGGCGAGAAGATCGCGGTCTTTGCCGATTACGATGTCGATGGCGGTGCCTCGGCCGCACTTCTGTTGGTCTGGCTACGGGCACTGGGGCGCGCGGCCACACTCTATATTCCCGACCGGATCACAGAAGGCTACGGCCCCAATGCCCCCGCCATGGCTGCGCTCGCGCGCGACCACGGGCTGATCCTCTGCGTCGATTGCGGCACACTCAGCCATGCGCCAATCGCGGCGGCAAAAGGCGCAGATGTGATCGTGCTTGATCACCATCTTGGCGGCGAGACACTGCCGCCCGCACTTGCGGTGGTCAATCCCAACCGCCAAGATGAGAGTGGCGAGTTGGGACATCTCTGCGCGGCAGGCGTGGTGTTTCTGCTGCTGGTCGAGGTCAATCGGCAAATGCGCGCGGAGGGCGAGAGCGCGCCCGACCTGATGGCCCTGCTCGATCTGGTGGCGCTGGCCACTGTGGCTGACGTTGCTCCGCTCGTGGGGGTAAATCGCGCCTTCGTTCGCCAGGGGCTGCGCGTCCTTGCCCGGCGCGAGCGCACGGGGCTGCGCGCGCTGGCCGATGTCGCGCGGCTGGACACTGCGCCTGCGGCCTATCATCTGGGCTTTGTCCTTGGGCCGCGTGTCAATGCCGGGGGGCGGCTGGGCGCGGCGGATCTGGGTGCGCGTCTGCTCGCCTGCGATGATCCGCATGAAGCGCAAGCAATTGCCGAGCGTTTGGAAGAGCTTAATGCGCAACGACGCGAGGTCGAGGCAAGCGTGCGCGCAAACGCCCTTGCACAGGCCGAAACCCGCGGACTCGACGGCCCTCTCGTCTGGGCCGCGGGTGAAGGCTGGCATCCGGGTGTGATTGGTATTGTCGCAGCGCGCCTCAAGGAAGCCACGAACCGCCCCGCGGTGGTAATTGCACTGGACGGCGACGAGGGTAAGGGCTCGGGTCGGTCGGTCGCGGGCGTGGACCTGGGCGCGGCGGTTCACCGAATGGAACGCGAGGGGCTGCTTCGCAAGGGGGGCGGGCACCGCATGGCTGCAGGTCTGACACTCGATCGCGCACGGCTGGACGAGGCCATGTCGCGGCTGGGGGAATTGTTGGCACATCAGGGCGCCGGCAGGAGTGCCGTATCAGACCTGCGGCTGGATGGCGTGCTGATGCCCGGCGCGATGAGCATCGAAATGATCGAACAATTGGGCACAGTGGGGCCTTTTGGGGCCGCGGCTCCGGCTCCGCGTTTTGCTTTCCCTGACATGCGCATCAGCGCCACACGACGCATCGGCGACAGCCATTTGCGGCTCAGCTTCGACGACGGTAGCGCTGCGCGAGCCGAGGCTATTGCCTTTCGAGCGTTCGAATCAGAGCTTGGGCCCCGGCTTGCGGCGGCCACAGGTCGGCGTGTTCACTTGGCAGGCCGGGCCGAGATCAACACCTGGGGAGGTCGGCAACGTCCGCAACTGCAGCTCGAAGACGCTGCCTTTCCCAAGAAGTAAATCGCGCGACGTCATGAAAATGGTCATGACCCCCCTTGCACTGTCGCACGGCTTTGCCTAAAAGCCGTTTCCACAGCGCTGGCCCGTTCGTCTATCGGTTAGGACGCCAGGTTTTCAACCTGGAAAGAGGGGTTCGATTCCCCTACGGGCTGCCACCTTCCTATTTTTTTCATATAAAACAACGCGTTAGTCGTCATGTTTGACCAACCTTTCAAAAAGGTTAGTCAAAGAAGTTCACTCTTTGCTCCGTGTCAGCCGCCCCATTCCGCGATCTGCGAGCTTGCCGCGATTGGCCTTCCGGACATAGACAGCGGCCATCTTTGTGTTTTCATGCGCGAGGTAGCTCGCGATCTCCCACTCTGTTGCCCCTGCTTCGGCCAGTCGCGTCGCTCCTGCCTTCCGAAGCCCGTGCGATGCACAATGAAGCAGTCCCGCCGTATCACATTGGTCCCTGAACCAATTCCCCAGAGTTTCGGGCTTGTAGGGCTTGCCCCCCGAATGTGTCAGGAATGTGAATCGGCATGCAAAAGTGACCCACTTGGGTGGGTTATGATCATCTAAAACTGACCCACCTGCATTGTTAACATCCGTGCGCTTTGGGCACGGAGGAAGAGCAGGTGTTACTGATGG
>SKIF01000046.1 GCA_007116575.1 Paracoccaceae bacterium | reverse complement strand
TGGGTGAGCACGACCCGAGGGCTCATTTGCTGACGTCGCGACTGCTTGAGCCGCAGAGCATTTGTCTGGCAGGGTCCGGCGCTTGCAATCGGCAGATCTGCGCAAAACGCCCCGGGGCGCGAGCCCACCCACCCTCTCGCCCCGAGGGCGCTATGGTCGCTCAGCAATCGGATCTGGCAGGGGCCCGTATCATCCGCCCAGAACAAAGGCGCGCGGCACCTGATCCGGCCCCATCAGGTAGAGCGCGTCATCGCTGATCGCGGCCACGGTGCCATCTTCCAGCCTGTCGCCCTGCACAAGTCGCAGGATGCGCCCGTCGGGCAGGCGCACGAGCGCGTGGCGGGTCCCGTCCTGCTGCACCACGGCTATCAGCGTGATCTCATCGGTCGAGATCGCGCCTTGCAGGGTCGCCATCTCCAGCATGTCGCGCCCCGGTGGCAGCACATAGACGCGCCCGGCCTCGCCATCCATGCCCAGCGGCAGGGGATCGAAGGCATGGGCGAAGACCGGGCGATGCCCCGCTTGCAGATCGTCCGGGCGGTCCGCCCCTCGCGCGGGCTCATCGCCTGCGGGCGCGCCGGGGGGGCGCGCCTCGGGCCGGGTGTCGGGATGCGGCGAGACGCGCGGAGCCTCTGCCTCCGGCACCGCGGCGGGCAGGCAGAAACGCGCATCCTCGCTGCAATGATCCACCATCAGGCTGATCAGGATCAACCCGCCCGACAGAACCACCCCGGCCAGCCCCCAGGCCGCCAGATACAGCAGCAGCCCCGCCCGCGCGCGGCGCGGGGCTTGCCGCGACTCCGCGAGCGCATCGTCCGTGTCAGGCGCTGCGCGCAGGTCGAGCCTGCGGGGTGTCACCCTGCCTTGCATCCGTCCTCTCCAGCCCCGAGCGAGAGTATGCCAGTCCAGATGCTGTCAGCAAAGCGTTTCGATAAGCTGAACGGCTTGTCTCAATAGCCGCGTGCGCGCGCGACCTCGTGCAAGAGTGGCTGGCCCGTCTCGACCCGCGCAATATTCTGCGCCAGCACCCGCGCGGCGCTGGCGGCGCGGGTCGTGGCAGCGATATGGGGGGTGATCGTGACGCGCGGATGATGCCAGTAGCGATGCGCCTCGGGCAGGGGCTCGGTGCGGAACACATCGAGCGTGGCATGGCCGATCTGGCCATTGTCCAGCGCCGCGAGCAGCGCGTCATCGTCGATCAGCGCGCCGCGTCCGGGGTTGATCAGGCAGGCCCCTTGCGGCAGCAGGGCGAGGGTTCCGGCATTCACGATAGTCTCGGTTTCGGGCGTGTGGGGCAAGAGCGTGACAAGAATTTCAGAGCCTTGCAGAAGAGTCTTCAACCCGTCCGGGCCATGGTGGCAGGTCACGCCCTCGATCGCCTTTGCGCGCGCCGACCAGCCCGAGACAGCAAATCCCAGATCACGCAGTGCCTCGGCACAGGCGCGCCCCAGCGCGCCCAGTCCCATCACACCCACCCGCCGCTCGGGCGCAAGCGGCGGCTCGACCGGCTCCCACGCGCCGGGACGGGCGTGGATATGCGCATCCATCCCCAGATGATACCGCAACCCATGGCCGCAGACATATTCGACCATTCCGCGCGTGAGGCTCGGGTCCACCATGCGCGCGAGCGGCTGGGTCAGGGTCGGGTTTGCGACAATGCGCTCGACCCCGGCCCAGAGGCTCAGAACCGCCTTGGTGCGCGTATAGGGCGTGAAATCCTGAAGCGGGCTCGCGGGCGCGTAGAGGATGTAATCGACCGCCTCGGGCACGGCCTCGGTGACGATGCGCGCGTCCAGCCCCTCGGCATGCAGCGCCTCGGTCAGGGGCGCGTGATAGGTCTCGGCGGTGCCGGGACCGGCGGCAAAGAGCAGCGTCAGCGTCATGATGGCAACCTCGCACGGTGGATATGCGCCGACTGCACAAGGCCGAAGCCCACCATCAGCACGATCATCGCCGAGCCGCCATAAGAGACCAGCGGCAGCGGCACGCCGACGACGGGCGCAAGCCCCATCACCATCGCCATATTGACCGCGAAATACAGAAAGAACGTCCCCGTCACGCCCACGATCAGCAGCGCGCCGAAACGACTGGTGGAGCGCAGTGCTGAGAGCAGGCAGACCCCCATCACCATCATGTAGAGGATCAGCAGCGACGAGGCGCCGACAAAGCCGAATTCCTCGGCCAGCGTGGTGAAGATGAAGTCGGTGTGTTTCTCGGGCAGGAAGTTCAGCCGCGCCTGCGTGCCTTCCATGAAGCCGCGCCCCGACCAGCCGCCCGAACCCAGCGCGATCATCGACTGGTTGATGTGATAGCCCGCGCCCAGCGGGTCGAGGGTCGGGTCAAGAAAGGCGTCGATGCGGCGATACTGGTAATCCTTGAGGATCTGCCACTCGGTCCCGCGCGACTGCAACACGGCTGTGACCAGGCCCGCGCCAGTCGCAATGAGCGCGGCGAAATAGCCCCAGTGTACGCCTGAGGCAAAGATCACCACACCGCCACCCAGCAGGATCAGCATGGCCGTGCCCAGATCGGGCTGGCGCAACACCAAGAGCGTGGGCACCAGCGCGATCAGCGTGGCCAGCACCACCCAGAGAATGCGCGAGGTCTTCTTCAGGTCAAGCCAGTCATAGAAGGCCGCCAGCGCCATGATCGTGGTCACTTTGGCCAGTTCAGAGGGTTGCAGCCGCAGCGGCCCGAGTTCGAGCCAGCGTTTCGCCCCCATGCCGACCGACCCGAAGAATTCGACCCCCAGAAGAAGCAACACCGAAACCGCATAGGCCAGCCCGGAGATCGAGCGCCATAACCACAGTGGCACGAAGGCCACCACGAACATGATGACAAGCCCGAATGCGAAGCGCTTGAGTTGCGGCTCGGCCCATGGGTGCAGGTTGCCCCCGGCCACCGAATAGAGCATCACCACACCATAGCTGGCCACCAGTATCAGCAGCGCAACCAGTGGCCAGTTGACATAGAGCACCTTGGCCAGCCCAGCAGGCATCCGTCGGGTATTGTATTCGAGATAGCTCATGCGCGGCTGACCCGCAGCGCCTCGGGCGGGCGGAGGCGTTCTTCAAGCTCGATCTGTTCGGCGCGGATGCGGTTGCGCTGGGGCGCGGGATAGGCCGAGAGCGGCGGCACCGTGCCGCCATTGAGCGCCGCCAGCGTGATGTCGCGCCCGATGGGAGCAGCGGCAGAAGAGCCGCCCATGCCATGCTCGACCACGATGGCTACGGCCACGCGCGGGTCATCGGCGGGGGCATAGTCGACAAACAGCGCATGGTTGCGCCGGTTCCAGGGCAGATCCTCCTGCCGCCTGATGCCGGCCTCGCGCTCGGCGCGGGTGATCGAGAAGACCTGAGAGGTGCCGGTCTTGCCCGCCATGACCTGCCCTTCGCTCACCACGCGTGAGGAATAGGCCGTGCCGCGCTGGTCATTGACGGTCTCGAACATGCCGCGCCGGATCAGGCGCAGCCATTCGGGGCGCAGATCGAGACTCGCCACCTCGCGCTCGGCACGTTCCAACGGGTCGCGCAGCAGGCGGGGCAGAACCGCCTTGTTGCTGGCCAGCCGCGCGGTCATCACCGCCAGTTGCAGCGGTGTGGCCAGCACGAAACCTTGCCCGATCGAGGCATTGACCGTATCCCCGATCAGCCATTCGGCATTGCGATTGCGCCGTTTCCAGTCGCGCGTGGGGTTCAGCCCCGCCGAGACCGAAGTGATGGGCAGATCGTAGCGGATGCCAAGGCCCAGCCGGGCGGACATGGCGTTGATCTTGTCGATGCCGCAGCGCTGCGCCATCTCGTAGAAATACACGTCGCAACTCTGCGACAGCGCTGCGACCATTCCGACGCGCCCATGCCCGCCGCGCCGCCAGCAATGGAAGCGATTGCCCGCGACATCCATATGGCCGGGACAAAACACGGTTTCGCGGCCATCGGTCGCGGCATCTTCGAGCGCGGCCAGCGCTGTGACCATCTTGAAGGTCGAGCCGGGAGGGTAGAGCCCCTGCACGGTCTTGTTCACCAGCGGGCGGTGGTCATTGTCCAGCAGCGCGCTGAAATCGGGTGAGGAGATGCCGCGCACGAAAAGATTGGGGTCGAAACTCGGCCCCGAGGCCAGCGCCAGGATATCGCCAGTCGGCACATCGATGACCACAGCGGCGGCTGACTGGCCGTGCAGGCGTTCGAGCGCGTAATTCTGCAGCTTCGCGTCAATCGTCAGATGCAGGTTGCCGCCCGGCGTGCCCTCGACCCGGTCCAGCTCGCGCATCACGCGGCCCACGGCATTGACCTCGACCCGTTGCGAGCCCGCGCGCCCGCGCAGCACGTCATCCTGCATCCGCTCGACGCCACTCTTGCCGATCTGGAAGCGTGGGATCATCAGCACCGGGTCCGGGGCTTCCAGCGCCTCCAGGTCGCGCTCGGACACCGGGCCGACATAGCCCACGACATGCGCCGTGTCCTTGTAGAGCGGATAGTAGCGCGACAGGCCCATCTCCGGGGTGACACCGGGCAGGGCGGGGGCATTGGCGGCGACGCTGCTGATCTCGTCCCAGCTCAGCCGTTCGGCCACAGTGACCGGCACGAAGGGACGATTGCGCAGCATGTCGCGGCGGGCGCGCTCGATATCTTCGTCGCTCAGCCCGATCAACCGCGCCAGCCGCGCCAGCACCAGATCGATATCGCCCGCATCATCGCGCTTCATCACCACGCGGTAATTCTGCTCGTTTCCGGCCAGCAGAACGCCGTTGCGGTCATAGATCAGCCCGCGCACCGGTGGCAGCAGGCGCAGGTTGATGCGGTTTTCCTCGGCCAGAAGGTGGAACTGCTCGGCCTGGTTGAGCTGCATGTCGCGCAGCTTCCATAGCAATGTGCCTGCCACGCCCAGTTGCAGCCCGCCCAGCAGCAGCCCGCGCCGGGAAATGACACGGTGGCTGAATTCCTTTTCGCGCTCGGTGCGTTTCACAGTCGCTGCCCCAATGAATCCACCTCGCCGGTCGCAGGCTTACGCAGCCCGAAGACGTAATGCAGCAGCGCGACCACAACCGGATAGGCGGCAACTGTGGCGAGGAATTGCAGAAAGCTCAAGTCGAGCGGAGGCTGGGGCACCATCACAATCGCGAGCACGGCACGGTTTGCCAGAAACATCACCAGCATGAGCCCGGCCACCTGCGCATATTCCATCCAGACCGGTGTGTCGCGCAGCCGTTCGCTGCGCGCACGCAGCGACTCGCTGGCGGCAAGCACAATCAGCGCCCAGAGCCCCGGCGGGCGCAAGAGCAGGATATCCTCGATAAAGAAATACAGCGCGATCACCGGAGCGGGCAGCAGATCGGGGCGGCGTATGACCCAGGCCAGTGTCAGGCAAAGCAGCAGATCAGGGGCCGGGATGTCCTGCCAGCGCAGTCCCGACACGATATCGGTCGCAGCATCAAGGTCGAAGCCCCCGCCCGCGTCATACCCGCCCAGCGGCAGCAGCCGGTAGAAGGTCACGCAGGCGGCCAGCCCCAGATAGAGGGCGATATATATCACCCGCCGCGTGTGGCGCCGGTCAACCATCGCCCGGGCCCGGCTGCTCGGGCAGTTGGTCCAGATCGGGTTGATCGGGCAGCGGCTCTTCGCGCGCAGGCGCGATCAGAGCACCTGTGTCGGTGATCTGCTCGACCGGGCGCGAGCGCAGCACACGCAGGAATTCCAGCCGCCCGTAATCGGCTGCGATCCGCACCCGCAAGCGGCGGTCGCGGGTCTGCACCACCTCGCCCACCAGAAGCCCCGCCGGGAACACGCTGCCATCATCGGAACTGATCACCCGGTCGCCGGGGCGCAGGTCGTCCGGGGCCTCGATGAATTCGAGGATCGGGAAGGGCGTGGTATCGCCGATGAGCATGGCCCGCTGCCCCGAAGGCTGGATAACGACGGGCACCGCGCTGGCCGTGTCGGTCAGCAGCACCACGCGCGAGGTGCGTTGGCCCACGCCGGCAATGCGCCCGGCCAGCCCCAGCCCGTCCATCACCGCCCAGCCATCCTGCACCCCATCGCGCGCGCCGACATTCAGGAGCACCGATTTGCGGAAAGGCGAGCCGCTATCGGCCATCACCACGCCGGTAACATGGGTCAGTTGCGGATCAAGCCGCACCTGATTGAGGTCGAGAAGCTGGGCATTGCGCTGTTCAAGCTGCAGCGCCGCCTCGCGCCATGCCCGCATCTGTTGCAATTCACGGCGCAATTCCTGGTTCTGCTCGATGATCCGCGCATAGGAACGGAAATTCTCGGCCATGGCCACGGCCCGTGCGACAGGTCGCATCGCCCAGTCGAAAGAGGGCACCACGCGGTCGATCACCGCCATGCGGAACTGTTCCACGCGCGGGCTGTCGATGCGCCAGATCAGGAAGGTCAGCAGCAGCAGGACTGCCAGAATCCCGACCAGAATGCGCCGGACGGGGCGGATGAAATCCTGCTCTTGCCGCGGAGCGTTCGCCAAAGCTCACATCCTGATTTCTGGCTGACTGCCTGCCGCACTCAGCTTTCGTAATCGATCGCGTGGCGCAACTGTTTTTCGTATTCCAGCGCCTTGCCGGTGCCGATGGCCACGCAGTTAAGCGCTGCCTCGGCCACTGAAATGCTCAGGCCCGTCTGCTCGCGCAAGGCGAGGTCCAGCTCGCCCAAAAGCGCGCCACCTCCGGTGAGCATCACGCCCCGGTCCACGATATCGGCGGCCAGATCGGGCGGTGTGGTCTCGAGCGCGATCATCACCGCCTCGCAGATCGTGGTCACGGTCTCGGCCAGCGCCTCGGCCACTTGCGCCTGTGTGATCTCGGCCTCTTTCGGCACCCCGTTCAACAGGTCGCGCCCGCGCACCAGCATCGACTTGCCGCGCCCGTCATCGGGCATCCGGGCGGTGCCGATGGAGCATTTGATCTTCTCGGCCGTGGAATCGCCGATCAGCAGGTTCTGGTTGCGGCGCAGGAAGCTGACAATCGCCTCGTCCATGCGGTCGCCCCCCACGCGCACCGAGCGCGCATAGACAATGTCGCCAAGCGAGAGCACCGCCACCTCGGTCGTGCCGCCGCCGATATCGACCACCATCGAGCCCGTGGGGTCGGTGATCGGCATCCCCGCGCCAATCGCTGCGGCGATGGGTTCAGAGATCAGCCCCGCCCGGCGCGCACCAGCCGAAAGCACGGATTGCCGGATTGCGCGCTTTTCCACGGGCGTCGCGCCATAGGGCACGCAGACGATGACCTTGGGCTTGGAAAACACCGTGTTGCGATGCACCTTGCGGATGAAATGCTTGATCATTTCCTCGGCGACGTCGAAATCCGCAATCACCCCGTCGCGCATGGGGCGGATGGCCTCGATACTGCCGGGGGTGCGGCCCAGCATCAGCTTCGCATCCTCGCCCACTGCCAGCACTGCCTTGCGCCCATCCTTGAAGTGATAGGCCACCACCGATGGTTCATTTAGGATGATCCCACGCCCCTTGACATAGACCAGCGTATTCGCGGTCCCGAGGTCAATGGCCATGTCGGAGGTGAACAGGCTGGGGAAGAAATTCATGCGGGGTATCCGTGATCACAAGGGCTGGGCGCACTGCCCGCAGACAAGCGCCGTTTCGCGCCTTATAGGGTGCGAAGACCGGGGCGGTAAAGGGGGGCGTGGCCCGCGATGGGCGGGAAATAGCGCAGAGGGCGCACGATTCTGTGACGGGCGGGCGGATCAGCGGGCGGGTTGCAGGATGTAAACCGCCGACAATACCTAAGCGGCGCGGGTACACATTCCTGCCAGATTACACCCGCGCCACTGGCCAAGACTACCCCGCCGAACTCATCAGCGCCGAGAGGTTGCCGCGATGCTGGTGCATCACCAGACGGTTGAGCGCGTTGACATAGGCCTTGGCGGAAGCCACCACAGTATCGGTGTCCGAGGACTGGCCCGAATAGACCACGCCATCGCGTTTCAGCCGCACGCTGACGGTCGCCTGCGCGTCGGTGCCCTCGGTCACGGCATGGACCTGATAGAGTTCCAGCTGTGCCTCATGCGGGAACAGCATCTTGATCGCGTTGAACGTGGCATCCACCGGGCCGTCGCCTGTGGCGTCGATGAATTTCTCATCGCCGCCTATGCTCAGCGTTAGCTCGGCCTCCTGCGGGCCTTCGGTGCCGCAGATGACGCGCAGGCGGCGGACCTGCAGGAAGGCGTCATCATCCGTGAGCGAGGCTTCGGCCATCAGCGCGATCAGGTCGTCGTCATAGACTTCCTTCTTGCGGTCGGCGAGCGCCTTGAAGCGGATGAACACATCCTTGAGCTGGTTGTCGCCCAACTCATACCCCAGATCCGAGAGCTTGGCGCGCAGCGCGGCGCGGCCCGAATGCTTGCCCATGACGAGGTTCGTGGCCTGCAGCCCGATATCCTCGGGGCGCATGATTTCGAAGGTTTCCTTGTTCTTCAGCATCCCGTCCTGATGGATACCCGACTCGTGGGCAAAGGCGTTCTTGCCGACCACGGCCTTGTTATACTGCACCGGAAAGCCCGAAACGGCGGCCACCATGCGCGAGATGCCCATGATCTTCGTGGTGTCGATGCGGGTCGCATAAGGCAGGATGTCATTGCGCACTTTCAGCGCCATCACCACCTCTTCCAGCGCCGTATTGCCCGCGCGCTCGCCCAGACCGTTGATCGTGCACTCGATCTGGCGCGCGCCCGCCTCGACAGCGGCCAGCGCGTTGGCCGTCGCCATACCCAGATCATTGTGGCAATGCGTGGCAAAGATGATCGTATCGGCCCCCGGCACCCGCTCGCGCAGCATGGCGATCAACTCGGCGCTCTCGCGCGGATAGGTATAGCCTACGGTGTCGGGGATGTTGATCGTTGTCGCCCCGGCCTTGATCGCGGTTTCGACCACGCGGCAGAGGAAATCATGCTCGGTGCGGGTCGCGTCCATGGGCGACCATTGCACATCGTCGCACAGGTTGCGGGCATGGCTGACTGTTTCGTGGATCCGCTGCACCATCCCGTCCTGATCAAGCGCGGTGATGTCACGATGCAGTGGCGAGGTGCCGATGAACGTGTGGATGCGCGGGCGGGCGGCATGGCGCACGGCTTCCCAGCAGCGGTCGATATCGGTGAAATTGGCGCGCGCCAATCCGCAGATGGTGGAAGTCCTGGCGTTCTGCGCAATCTCCGATACCGCCTGAAAATCCCCTTCCGAGGCAATGGGAAAGCCCGCCTCGATGATGTCCACGCCCATCTCGTCAAGCAGGGCGGCGATTTCGAGCTTCTCGGCATGGCTCATCGTGGCGCCGGGCGATTGCTCGCCATCGCGCAAGGTGGTGTCAAAGATCAGGACATGGTCCTGCGAGGGCACGGGGCTGGTCATGAAACTGGTTCCTGTGGGTCTGTGGCGATTGTGGGTCGTTCGGGGCGCATCTCACCTCTGAGCGGCGCGCCCGATGGGACACGCTCAGAGGCTGCTAAGAAGCAGAAGGGCGCGGGGGAAGCGCGCAGTTTTGCTCACCACACAGAACATGGCGCAGACTATAGGCAGGCCGCGCGCGCTTGAAAACCCCCAATATGCACCGGCACAAAGCCGTGCCGTCCGTGCCCCTCGCGCTTGACTTCGCGGACGCGCGCGGACATGAAGCGCGCGACAGCGAGAGGCAGATGGACAGGACGCATGAGCGCGATGGATGGCAAGAAAGACGGGCTTTGGGAAAACATCAAGGTGATCTTCTACGCGCTGCTGATTGCGGGCGTGTTCCGGACCCTGTTCTTTCAGCCTTTCTACATTCCTTCGGGCTCGATGAAGGAAACGCTGCTGATCGGCGATTTCCTCTTCGTGAACAAGATGGCCTATGGCTACTCGCGCTGGTCCTGCCCCTTTGGCATGTGCCCCTTCTCGGGTCGCATCCTCGCGCAGGAGCCCGAACGCGGCGATATCGTGGTCTTTCGCCACCCCGGCACCGGGGCCGATTACATCAAGCGCCTGATCGGGCTGCCCGGTGACAGGGTGCAGATGCGCGACGGGCGGCTGTGGCTGAATGACGAGGAAGTGCCGCAGGAAGCAGCGGGCGAATTTGTCGAGACCTATGAGCGTCAGGGCGGCAGCGGACAGTTCCCGCGCTGCGAGAATGCGCCGGTAGGGCAGGGCGGTGAGTGCCGCAAATCGCGCGCAATGGAAACCCTCCCCGAGGGGCGCAGCTACCCGGTGCTGAACATCTCGGATAACAGCGCGGGCGACAACACGCCCGTCTTCACGGTGCCCGAGGGTCATTTCTTCTTCATCGGTGACAACCGCGACAACTCGCTCGACAGCCGGATGCCTCGGCAGGTCGGTGGCGTCGGCATGGTGCCCTTCGACCATCTGATCGGGCGCGCGCGCCATGTCGTGTTTTCTGCCGAAGGGCGGTCGCTGTTCTTCTTCTGGACCTGGCGGAGCGACCGGTTCTTCCAGAGGCTGCCGTGACGCTCTCGGCCGAGTTGCAGGCGTTTTCCGCGCGGCTTGGCCATTCCTTCGCGCGCCCCGATCTGCTGCGCCGCGCGCTCACGCACCCGTCCATGTCCACGCCCGCGCGGCCCGACAATCAACGGCTGGAATTTCTGGGGGATCGCGTGCTGGGCCTGGTCATGGCCCAGGCGCTTCTGAGTGCCGACAGTGCCGCCAGCGAAGGCCAGCTTGCGCCGCGCTTCAATGCGCTGGTGCGCAAGGAAACCTGCGCCGAGGTCGCGCGCAGCGTGCGTCTGGGCGAGGCGCTCAAGCTGGGGCGCTCCGAGATGCTCTCGGGCGGGCGGCGCAAGGATGCGATCCTCGCCGACGCGCTGGAAGCGGTGATTGCGGCGGTGCATGTCGATGCCGGGTATGAGGCCGCCCGCGACGTGGTCCTGCGGCTCTGGGGCGAGCGGATTGCCGGGGTCGCCAATGATGCGCGCGACGCCAAGACAGCGCTTCAGGAATGGGCGCAGGCGCGTGGTCAGACGCCGCCGGCCTATGTCGAGGTCGCACGCAGCGGACCCGATCACGCGCCCGAATTCATCATCGAGGCACGATTGCAATCGGGGGCTGTGGCGCAGGGGCGTGCGGGCTCGAAACGACAGGCCGAACAGCTTGCCGCGCGCAACCTGCTGGCACGACTGGAGGACAGCGCATGAATGACACGCCCACCCGCGCGGGCTTCATCGCCCTGATCGGCGAGCCCAATGCCGGGAAATCCACGCTCACCAACCGCATGGTCGGGGCCAAGGTCAGCATCGTGACCCACAAGGTCCAGACCACGCGCACCCGCATCCGCGGTGTCGCCATCGAGGGGGCGTCGCAGCTTGTCTTCGTCGATACGCCGGGCCTGTTCCGCCCGCGTCGCAGGCTCGACCGCGCCATGGTCGCCGCTGCCTGGGGCGGGGCGGCGGATGCCGATATCGTGGTGCTGCTGGTCGAGGCGCATCGCGGCCTGACCGAGGGCACGCAGGCCATCATCGACACATTGCGCGAGCGTATCACACCCCGCCAGATAGTTGCCCTTGCCATCAACAAGATCGACCGCGTGAAATCCGAGACGCTCCTGGCGCTTTCGGCCAGGCTCAATGACGCCTTCCCCTTCGCGCGCACCTTCATGATCTCGGCCGATAAGGGGCACGGCGTTGATGACCTGCGCCGCTGGCTGGCTGGCGAACTGCCCGAAAGCCCCTGGCTCTACCCCGAAGACCAGATCGCCGATCTGCCCCTGCGCATGATCGCCGCCGAGATGACCCGCGAGAAGCTGACCCTGCGGCTCCACGAGGAATTGCCCTATCAACTGACCGTCGAGACGGACAGCTGGCAGGAACGCAAGGATGGCTCGGTGCGGATCGATCAGGTGATCTATGTCGCGCGCGACGGGCACAAGGGCATCGTGCTGGGGCACAGGGGCGAGACGATCAAGGCGATTTCCGTGGCCGCCCGCGCCGAGATGGCCGCCTTTCTGGACCGCCCCGTGCATCTCTTCCTGCAAGTGAAAGTCCGCGAGAACTGGCTGGAAGAGGCCGCGCGCTATTCCGAGATGGGGCTCGAGTTCCGCGACGGCAATTCATGAACGCAAGGCTCGCCGCCCATATCTGGGTTGCGGCCTATCTGCGTCGGCTGCAACTTGAGGGCATCCCCGCCTATGTCATCGCGCGGGGTGATGCGACTGCCGGCGCGGTGCTGGTGAAACTCGCGCGGATGGACGGCACGGCGACCGCCTTCACGCGCGGTTTCGACATGGAAAGCGATGCGCGCGTCTGGCAGGAATTGAACACCGGCCCCGAGGCCGAAGTGGACGCCGCCATCACCCGCCAGCGCCGCTTCGACCCCGATCTTTGGGTGATCGAGGTCGAGGATGCGCGCGGGCGGCACATGCTGGATGAAATCCCGGTCTAAGATGCGGAGCCGGCAGTGACCAGACCTGCCCGCGCTCGGAAAGAATCTGCGCCCCCCGAGCATTTTCTTGCCCCAAATACTCAAGCGGGGTTTCCCAAGGGGGGGCAGCCCCCCTTGGGGCGGGTATGGGCCCGCGGCCCATGCGTGCGAAGGGGGCTCGATGCCCCCGCCGCGCGCCCTCTCTCTCACCGTTTCCCGTCGTAGATCTGCACCAGCCGCTCCACCGCCGCCTCGGGCGAGACCTCTTCGCTTTCGCCCGTGCGGCGCGAGGTCAGTTCCACCACGCCCTTCTCCAGCCCGCGCGGCCCCACGGTCACGCGCCAGGGCAGGCCGATCAGGTCCATCGTGGCGAATTTCGCGCCCGCGCGTTCGCTGCGGTCATCATAGAGCGGCTCCAACCCCTTCGCGACCAGCGCTGCGTAAAGCCCCTCGCAGGCCGCATCCGCCGCCGGGTCGCCCTGTTTCAGGTTCACGATCCCGGCATGGAACGGCGTCACCCCCTCGGGCCAGATGATGCCGCGCTCGTCATGGCTCGCCTCGATAATCGCGCCCAGCAGGCGCGACACGCCGATCCCGTGGCTGCCCATATGCACCGGGACGCGCTCTCCGCGATCATTGACCACGACCGCGCCCATCGGCTCGGAATACTTGGTCCCGAAATAGAAGATCTGCCCCACTTCGATCCCGCGCGCGCTGCGGCGCCGCTCTTCGGGGACCTGGGCGTGAAACACGCTCTCATCATGGGTTTCATCGGTGCGGGCGTACCGGCTGGTGAATTCCTCAAGCACCGCCTGACATTCGGTGACACTATCGTAATCCACCGCACGGTCGCCGAAACGCAGATCCGTGATGGCGCTGTCATAGAAGACCTCGGACTCGCCCGTTTCGGCCAGTACCAGAAACTCATGCGTGTCATCCCCGCCGATGGGGCCGCTATCGGCGCGCATCGGGATCGCCTGCAGCCCCATGCGTTCATAGGTCCGCAGGTAACTCACCAGGTGGCGGTTATAGGCGTGCAGTGCCGCCTCCTTGTCGATGTCGAAATTATAGCCGTCCTTCATCAGGAATTCGCGCCCGCGCATGACACCGAAACGGGGCCGGATCTCGTCGCGGAACTTCCACTGGATATGGTAGAGCGTCAGCGGCAGGTCCTTGTAGCTGCCGACATGACCGCGAAAGATATCGGTGATCAGTTCCTCATTGGTCGGCCCATAGAGCATATCGCGCCCGTGCCGGTCGGTGATGCGCAGCATTTCCTCGCCGTAATCCTCGTAGCGCCCGCTCTCGCGCCACAGATCCGCCGATTGCAGTGTCGGCATCAGCATCGGGATATGACCCGCGCGCACCTGTTCCTCGTGCACGATCTGCTCGATCCGGCGCAGCACCCGATAGCCCAGCGGCAGCCAGGAATAGATACCCGCGCTGGCCTGCTTGATCATGCCGGCCCGCAACATCAGCCGGTGGCTGACGATCTGTGCCTCGGACGGGGTTTCTTTCAGCACGGGCAGGAAATAGCGGGACAGGCGCATGGGGCTTGGCTCTCCGGGTTTGGGTTGCGCAAGGGGTTTAGGCGCAACTCGGGTGCAGGGCAAGGGGCGCGTGACGATGCGTCGCCAGTGGTGCCGTCTTGTTGGCCGTGGTGTTGGCCCGCATGTTGGAAAACCCGCGCTTTGCTTGTAGGCTATCATAATTCGGCCCGAGGCGGCAGCGCGCAAGCGATTCGCCCGCTGATGGGGCAAGGGGTTTGCAGGAAAGAACGACACTGCCATGAGCACCATATCTGACCTTGAACGCCGTCTCGGGAAGGCGCTCGACCGGATTGCGCAAAGCGCACAGAGTTTGCGCGGCGCCGACCAAGCCCCTGCGGCTGATACGCCCGATCCGTCCGAGATGGAGGTGCTGCGCAATCAGCTCGAGGCGGAGCGCGCCAAGAACGCGAAACTGTCCGAGCGTGTCAATGCCGTGCGCCAGCGTCAGGAAAGCTCATTCACCACGCTTGAGCGACGACTTGCCCGGATGACCGAGCAGCTTGACCTGCAGAGCCTCGAGATGCTGCGCCTGAAAAAGGCCAATACCAAGCTGATCGAGGCCAATCGCCAGCTACGCGAAAGCAGCGAGGCCAAGATCATCGAGCCCAGCACCATCAATCGTGCCATGGCTGCCGAACTGGAAGCCCTGCGCGCCGAGCGCGCCGCCGAGCGCGCCGAGATGGAGGATGTGCTGGGCGAGTTGAAACCCATCGTCAACGCGGGAGAGGCCAATGGCTGAACAGACCATCACCATCGGCCACAAGGAATTTACTGTAGCCTGCCAGCCCGGCGAGGAAGACTATCTGCGCGCTGCCGCCGAGATGCTTGATACCGAGGCGCGCACGCTGCTCAACCAGATCGGGCGCGTGCCCGCCGAGCGGATGCTGCTGATGGCCGGGCTGATGCTGGCCGACAAGACCGCCGAGGCCGATGACCGGCTGCGCGCGGCGCAGGATGAGATCGCCAGCCTGCGCGACGAGATCTCGCGCCTGCATGCACGCCCCGAACCCAGCCCCCGCGAGGTCGAGGTGCCGATGATCCCGCAGGATGTGACCGACGCCCTGACCGAACTGGCCGCGCGCGCCGAGGCCGTGGCCGAGGATCTGGAAGCGCGCGCGAAAGGGTAGGCGCGCGCGAATCCCCTCTTTCGCTGCCCGTCCGCGCGGCCTATATCCGCGCCATGGCACAGGCACCGCTTCTCCAGCTTTCGGCTATCTCGCTGACCTATGGCGGCAATCCCGTCTTTGACGGGCTGGATCTTGTGATCCAGCCGGGGGATCGAGTGGCATTGGTCGGGCGCAACGGTTCGGGCAAGTCCACGCTGATGAAGCTCATGGCCGGGCTGGTCGAGGCCGATTCTGGTGCGCGCAGCCTCGCACCCGCGACCTCGGTCGGCTATATGGAACAGGACCCCGATTTCTCGCCCTTCGCCACGCTGGGCGATTTCGCCACAAACGGGCTGGATCCGTCCGAGCATTACCGGGTCGAGATGGCCGCCGAGGGGCTGGATTTCGACCCTGCGCAAAGCCCCGACCGCGCCTCGGGCGGCGAACGGCGCCGCGCCGCGCTGGCGCGGCTCTTGGCGCAGGCCCCCGATCTGATGCTGCTTGACGAGCCGACCAACCATCTCGACATCCACGCCATCGGCTGGCTGGAGGCGCGGCTGCGCGAGACGCGTGCGGCTTTCGTGCTGATCAGCCATGACCGCGCGTTTCTGCGCGCGCTCACCCGCGCCACGCTCTGGCTTGACCGGGGCCGGATGCGCCGTCGCGAGGCCGGGTTCGACGGGTTCGAAGACTGGCGCGACATGATCTGGGCTGAAGAGGACGAGGCCCGCCACAAGCTTGACCGCAAGATCCGGGCCGAGGCCCGCTGGGCGGTCGAAGGGATCAGCGCGCGGCGCAAACGCAATCAGGGCCGGGTGCGCGCGCTGGCCGCGCTGCGCGCCGAGCGCGCGGGCCAGATCCGTCGGCAGGGCACAGCGGCGATGGCTTTGGAAAGCGCCGCGCCTTCGGGCAAGCTGGTGGCGGAACTCGACAGCGTGAGCAAATCCTATGCCGGTCGCCCGATCCTGCGCGACCTCTCGCTGCGCATCCAGCGCGGCGAGCGCGTGGCCTTTGTCGGCCCCAATGGCACGGGCAAGACAACGCTCTTGCGCCTGATCATGGGCGAAGAGGACGCCGACTCAGGCCGCATCCGGCGCGGGACGAACCTCGTCACAGCCGTCTTTGACCAGACTCGCGCGCAGCTCGACCCCGATGCCTCGCTCTGGGAGAACCTGACCGGCGACCCGCTGATGCGCGTGCCGGGGCAGGCCGATCAGGTCATGGTGCGAGGGCAGCCCAAGCATGTGGTGGGCTATCTCAAGGAGTTTCTTTTTGATGAAGCGCAGGCGCGCGCGCCCGTGCGCTCGCTTTCGGGTGGCGAGACGGCGCGGCTTTTGCTGGCGCGGATCATGGCGCAACCCTCCAACCTGCTGGTGCTCGACGAGCCGACCAATGATCTCGACGTGGAAACGCTTGATCTGTTGCAGGATATTCTGGGCGAGTATGACGGCACCGTGCTGCTGGTCAGCCATGACCGCGATTTCATCGACCGCATCGCCACAAGCACGCTGGTCTTCGAGGGCGAAGGCCGCGTGACCGCCTATGCGGGCGGGTGGAGCGATTACCTCGCGCAGCGCGCCGATCCGGGGCCGCAGGCTCCGGCCCCCGAGAAAGCCCGTTCCAAGGCTGTGCAACCTGCCCCGAAGCCCGCAAAAACGCAAAAGGGCCTGAGCTTCACCGAGGCGCACCGGCTGGAAAAACTGCCCGCCGAGATCGCGCGTCTGGAAGCCGAGATCGCCAAACTCTCGGAGCTTCTCGCCGACCCGGACCTGTTTACCCGCGAGCCGGTCAAATTCCGCAAGGCAACCGAGGCGCTGGCCGAACGGCAAAGCGCGCTCGAGGTCGCCGAGGAAGACTGGCTGACACTGGCCGAGAAGGCCGAGGCGCAGGGGAGCGCTTGAGCGCCCCTATTCCGCTGCTCGTTTCGGTCCGTCTGCCAGCGTCGCGCGCAGCCGGGGCCAGAAATGCTCCAGCCATACCCGCCCATAGGCCGCGTTCATGTGCCGCCGTTCAGAGCGGTCATGCGTGCCGGGGGTCGGGCGGTGCGCGTTTTCCAGCGGCTGTGACCCGGCGGCGAATTCGGCCCGTGTGGCACGCCCTTTCACAAGGCTCTCGGGGGGCTGCGGGCAGAGCGTGACGCCATGGGGGTCGCAGATCTGGGCCTGCACCATTGCCATCTCGGCTTTGTAGCGCATCAACCGGCGTGGCTTGCGTATGCCATCAATCCCCGGCAGCGGGGTCAGTGCAGCGAAGATCGGGGCATGGGTCAGTTGGCGCAGCGCCGCGATATGGCGCGGCAACAGGCTGCGGCGCACCCGCTCCAGTGCAACGGCGCGGCAGAAGGCGGCGCTCAGGAGCCTCGGATTGTCGCTGAAATCGCCCCGCCCGCCGAAACCATAGACAAGAAAGGCGTCATATTCCGACGGCACGATGTCGTCATGCCCGCCCGAGGTCAGGCGAAGCTGGGCGGCAAGCTCGGGCGTGCTGGCCGCATAGCGCCCGTCGGTCACTTCCAGCGCAGCCGTCTCGCGTGAGGGGGCGGCGAAGAAGCTCAGCCGCACCTCGGGGTGATCGGCGCGGAACGCATCCGTGGCCCGTTTCAGCGCCGCCGCGTGGCTGTTGCCGATGATGCACAGCCGGATCATCCGCGCGGCCCGAATGCGGCCAGCATTTCCTCATCGCAGATCACCTCTTCGGGGTCCGCTGCCGCATCGGGCGGGGGCGGGCTGTCCGCAGTCTTCGGCAGGTCGAACCGCGCGGCCATATCGCCAAAGAACCGCTCCATGACAAAGGCCACGCCCGCATCGGTCACCTGCCGCCGGTCGGGGGCGAAGAACTGCCCGCCAAAGACCGGGCTGGTGATCATCTCGTAGGAGGGGAAGTAATCGGTATCGGCCCGCGCCCCCGCCAGCGCCCCGGCCACCGCGCGCAAGGTCGCCTTGGCCCCGCTCGTCGCAGTCAGCACATGCTGCCCGCTGGCCGTGGCTGCCAGCGGCACGGGCGAGACCGTGAGCAGAAAGCGCAGACGCGGATTGGCCGCGCGCATCAGATCCAGCGCCGCCTGCATCGCCGCATGGGCCTGCGGATAGTCGAGGGGCGCGAAGGCATGGCGGTCGGGGTCGTAGCGCCCCGCCGAGGTGCCGGGGCAGAGCGGGTATTCGCAGCCCGTCTCGGTTTCCACCCAGCGCTCGGTCAGCCCCAAGGTGAAGACAAAAACCCGCGCCTTGCGAACGCTGCGCGCCAGCGCGCGCAAGGTCACGGCGCGAAGCTTCTCCAGCTCGGCCACGCTGTCGAACGGGTCAGGCTCGATCCGGGGGCGGAACGGGTCGCGGAAGCCGCTCTCGTCAGGCCAGACCGTGTCGGGCGGCGTGGCCTCGCCCAGGGCCCAGCGCAGCCATTGCAGCAAGAGCGTCGGCGTATAGATATTGCCCGTGCGCGCCGAAAACAGCCTGTAGCCGAATCGCCGCGCCACCTCGCCCGAGACGCGGCGCGGGGGTTTTTCGCTCACCAGCCAGTCATGCCCCCGCGCGCGCAGCGCACGCCCGATATGCTGGGCAAAGCACGAGCCATAGGTCGCAACCGGATCGGCAGGGGTGATCGGAAATTTGGGCTGCCACAGCCCCTGCATTCGCAAAGGCTCGACCCCGCCCACACCACTGCGCCAATAGGCATGGGCGGGCAGGTCGGTATAAGGATGCGGGCTTTGCTCTGGGGGCGACATAACGGATCCGGTGACAGGTTCGTGCGCAGCATAGGCGGGTGGGCCGCGCACTGGCAAGGGCGTGATCGGGGCGCGCAGGCGCGCCGTTCGGCGCGACGGGTCAAAATAGTGACACATTCTTTCGCCTGTCGCGCGATCTTGTGCGAGGGGTTGGCAGGGGCTGGCGAGAGGCGGTATTCAGAGGGCTGTTTCAAGCGGTTGAGAGAGCCCGTGACCAGCACCGACCCAGGCTTCGAGTCCAGAACCGGCCACGATGCCGAGCGCGCCCGGCTCGCGCGCGCTGGCGAGGGCTGGGTGCTGGAGGGGATGCTGACATTGCGCAGCTTGTCGGCGCTGATGCCCGATCTCGACCGTGTTGGTGGCGGGCAGGTGCAGCTTGACCTCTCGGGGCTGGACAAGCTTGACACCGCCGGGGCCTATGCGCTGCACCAGTTGCAGGAGCGTCTGGCGCGCGAGGGCGGCGCGCTGCGAATCGAGGGGCTGAGCGCCGATCATGCCGCGCTGCTCGAGCGTGTCGCGCAATCTATCCCCGAGCCGCCCGAAGAGGTGCCTGCGCAGCGCTCTCTGACCGATCTGCTCGAGGCGCTGGGGCGCACGGTGGCGAGCGCCGGAGTGTTTCTGGCCGAGATCTGCGCCATGCTGGGCCTGTTCATCGCGCGACTGGTCTGGCTGATCCGGCACCCGTCCGAGTTCCGTGCGACCGCGCTGGTCCATCATTGCGACCAGGTGGGCTGGAAGGCAGTGCCGATTGTCGCGCTGATGGCTTTTCTGATCGGGGTGGTGCTGGCCTTTCAGGGGGCGGTGCAGTTGCGCCAGTTCGGAGCCGAGATATTCGTGGTGGATCTCATCGCCATCTCGATCCTGCGCGAGCTGGGCATCCTGCTGACCGCGATCATCGTCGCGGGCCGCACCGCATCGAGCTTCACGGCGGCCATCGGCTCTATGAAGATGCGCGAAGAGGTCGACGCCATGCGCACGCTGGCCATCGACCCGGCGGTTGTGCTGTTCGTGCCGCGCATCCTCGCGCTGCTGATCACCCTGCCGATTCTGGGGATGCTGGCAAACGCAATGGGCCTCTTCGGCGGCGCGATGATGTCCTGGATCGAGCTGGGCATCTCGCCCAACATGTTCATGGCGCGGCTTCTGGAGGATACCAGCGTCAACCATGTGATCGTCGGCTTCGTCAAGGCCCCGGTCTTTGCCCTCATCATCGGGGTGATCGGCTGTCACGCAGGTATGCAGGTGGGTGGTAATGCCGAAAGCCTTGGCCGTCAGACTTCCTCGGCGGTTGTGCGCTCGATCTTTGCCGTGATCGTGGCCGATGCGATGTTCTCGGTCTTCTTTGCCATGATGAATATCTGAAATGACGAGCGAACCCATCATCCGCCTGCGCGGCATCCGCAACCAGTTCGGCGCACAAGTCGTGCATGACAAGCTCGATCTCGACGTGATGCGCGGCGAGGTAATGGGCGTGGTGGGCGGCTCGGGCACAGGTAAATCCGTGCTCTTGCGCTGCATCGCCGGCCTGCGCCCGCCACAGGCGGGGGCCATCGAGATTTTCGGACAGGATGCGCTGAACTGCACCGAGGCCGAGCGCCGCGCCATCGACCAGCGCATGGGGGTGATGTTTCAGGACGGTGCGCTGTTTTCCAGCCTGACCGTGCGCGAGAATGTCGAGGTGCCGATGCGCAGCCTGCCGGGGCTTAACATGCGGCTGCGCCGCGAATTGGCGGACCTGAAGATTGCCATGTCGGGGCTGCCCTATATCGCGGGAGACAAATACCCTTCCGAGCTTTCGGGCGGGATGCGCAAGCGCGCGGGGCTGGCGCGGGCCTTGGCGCGCGACCCCGAAATCGTGTTTCTGGACGAGCCCACAGCAGGGCTCGACCCGATCGGCGCTTCGGCTTTTGACGAATTGATCAAGGCGCTGTCTCAGACGCTGGGCCTGACCGTGTTTCTGGTCACGCATGATCTGGACACGCTGCATGCGACATGCGACCGAATAGCGGTTCTCGCCGAGAAGCGGGTGCTTTATACCGGCACCATGGCCGAGATGCAGCGCATTGAGCACCCCTGGGTGCACGAGTATTTTCACGGACCGCGCGCGCGCGCTGCCGTAGAGGCAACGGAAAGGACCACCTGAGCGATGGAAACGCGGGCAAATTATGTGCTGATCGGCGTGTTTGCTTTGCTGGGCTTTGCCGGTGTGCTGGGTTTCTTTCTGGCCTTTGGCAAGATCCAGTTCGACCGCCAGTTCGCTTATTACGACGCCCGATTCGAATCGGTGTCGGGCCTGTCGCGCGCGGCGGATGTGCGCTTTGCCGGGCTTCTGGTGGGGCAGGTGGTCGATATCCGGCTGGCCGCGGAAGGCGATGGCACAGTCGTTGTCCGGCTGGAAGTGGACCGCGACACGCCGGTGCGCGCCGATTCCGAGGCTATCGTGGACAGCTCCGGCATCACCGGCGTCTCGTTCATCTCGATCAGCTCTGGCACGCTGGACGCGCCGCTGATCAATGACCGCGACGACGTGCCCGAATTGCGCACCGGGCGCTCGACCATCCAGTCGCTCACCGAGGGCGCGCCGCGCATTCTTGATGAAACGCTGCAGGTTTTGGAGCAGGTCAACCAGCTTCTGGGCGAGGAAAACCAGACACGCGTCAGCAATATCCTGACCAACCTGGAAGGCTCATCGGGCGATGTAACCCGTGCGCTCGACAATTTCGCCGCCTTCACCGACACGATTGCCACCGCGACCGAGACCTTTGCCGAGTTCTCCGACAACCTCGCCCCGATCCTGCTGCAGGCCGAAAAAACCATCGAGAGCCTGCAATTCGCGATTGATGAATTCGCCCTCGTGGCTACCGAATCGCGCCTGGCCTTCGAGACCGGCACCGAGGCGCTGCAATCCGCTGATGATCTGATCACGGGTGATCTGACCCAGACCATCGCCAGCCTGCGCCAGACGGCCGACAGTCTGCGCGATGAAGTCGAGGCCGTGTCGCGCGGGGCACAGGTCACGCTGGCCGAGTTCACGCGCACCGGCGTTGCCGCGACCGAGCGCATCGTCGCGCTTGACCCCGCTCTTGCACGGCTGGAGCCGCTGATGGCGCGGGCCGAAAGCACTTTCGAGACCGTCGAGCGCATGTCGGCCAATATCGACACGCTGGTCTCGGGTGACGGGGCCGCGCTTGTGGCCGAGGCGCGCGAGATGGTGCGCATGGCGCGCGATGCGACGGCGTCCATTACCGCTGTGGCCGAGAACGACCTGCCGGTGATCGTGGAAGATGTGCGCGCGGCCACCGCCGAGATCCGGCAGGTGGTCAAGACAGTGGGCGAAGACCTCTCGCAGGTCTCGGGCCGGGTAGAGGAGTTGAGCGCGGGCGGGCTGCGCACGCTCGATCAGGTGACCGAGACCTTCGCCAATGCCAATGTCACGCTCGAAGCGATCAACCGCGCGTTGGAAACCAGTGAAGGGGCGATTGAAGCTGCCGAGCGCGCCTTTATCGGCGCGGACAGGGTCATTAACGAGGAGATCGGCGTAATCACCGAAGACCTTCGCGACGTGCTGGCGCGGCTTGGTCGTGCGGTAGATGCGGTCTCGGATGATATCCCTGCCGTGACCGCCGATCTGCGCCGCACTGCCGAGAGTGCCGCGCGCACCTTTGACGATCTGGGCCGGCTGGTGCGCGACAGTTCCGGCCCGGTGCGCGACTTTACCAGTTCGGGCCTGCCAAATATTACCCAGCTTGCGCGCGAGACGCGCGGTCTGATCTCCAATCTGGACCGCCTGACGCGCCAGATCGAGCGTGACCCAGCGCGCTTCCTGCTTAATCGCCAGACGCCGGAGTTCAGACGATGACATTGCATAGACGATCCCTTTTGACAGGTATGGGCGGGCTGATGCTGCTGTCGGGCTGTGGCGCGATTTCCGCATTGGGAGATGCCACCACCCCGCTCGACGCGTTTGAGCTGCGCGCGCCCGATCTGCCGCAGGCCAGCCGGATGTTGCAACGGGGCTTGAGCATCGAGCCGCCGACAACCTCGGGCGCGCTGGATGTGGACCGCATCCTGATCAAGCCCAACATGGTGCAGTCGCTCTATCTGCCCGGTGCGCGCTGGTCGGACAAGGCCCCGCTGATGTTCCAGACCGTGATGCTGCGCGCGTTCGAGGATACTGGCGCGCTGGCCTATGTGGGCCGCCGCCCGCTGGGGGGAACGGGCGATGTTGCGCTGATCTCCGAGATCACGGATTTTCAGGCCGAACTCGACGAGGACCGGCGCAAGGCCACGACCCGGATCAGGCTGATCGCGCGCATGGTGCGCGAATCCGATGCTCGCGTGCTGGCGCGGCGCAGTTTTCAGGCAATGGCCCCGGCTGCCTCGACCGACACGCTGGAGATTGTCCAGAGCTTCAACACGGCCTCGGACGATTTGCTGAATGATCTGGTGCGATGGGGGCTGGGGGCGATGGGCGGCGGCTTGCCTGCAGCCTGATTTTGCGGCCTCACCCTGCGCGATGGCGTGGCGCAGGGGTGCGGGTTGGTTTTGAGTTTTTTGGCAGGATGAAAGCAGTTTCGGACGATGTTGCGCAGCCTTTATGACTGGACCCTTTCGCTCGCGCGCCACCCGCATGCGCTCTGGGCGCTGGCAGTGGTGGCCTTTGTCGAAAGCTCGGTCTTTCCGATCCCGCCTGATGTGCTGATGATCGCGATGATCGTGGCCGCGCCCTCGCGCGCCTTCGTCATCGCCGGGGTGGCGACCGTGGCCTCGGTCGCAGGCGGGCTGGCGGGGTACTGGATCGGCTATGGGGCCTTCGAGACGCTGGGCCGCCCGGTGCTGGAATTCTACGGCAAGGACGCCTATTTCGACCGCTTCGCCGAGCGTTACAACGACTGGGGCGCCTGGGCGGTGCTGATCGCGGGCGTGACCCCGTTTCCCTACAAGGTCATCACCATCCTTTCGGGGGCAACCGGGCTGTCGCTGGGCGTGTTCCTGATCGCCTCGATCATCGCGCGGGGCTTGCGTTTCTTCATTGTCGCCGCGCTCTTGTGGAAATTCGGCACACCGATTCGTGATTTCATCGAGCGCCGCCTGGGCTTGATGTTCACGCTGTTCATGGCGCTTCTCTTGGGCGGGTTTCTGGCGATACGGGTTTTGTGATGCAAAAGCAGGTTCAAATCTTGGCACTGGCAGGCTCGGTCGGGCTGTTGCTGGGGGCGCTGGCCTTCGAGCATATCGGCGGTATGGCCCCGTGCCCGCTCTGCATCTGGCAGCGTTGGCCGCATGTGGTGGCGCTGCTGGGGGCAGGGGCGTTTCTCTGGTGGCCCTTCGCGCTGATCGGTGCCGGGGGCGCGGCGACCTCTGGCGGAATCGCGGTCTATCACACGGGCGTCGAGCGCGGCTGGTGGGAGGGGCCTGCGAGTTGCGCGGCGGGCGATGTCTCGGGGATGACTGCCGAGGAATTGCTGGCGCAGATCATGGGCGCGCCGGTGGTGCGCTGCGACGAGGTGCCCTGGGAGATGCTGGGCCTGTCGATGGCAAGCTGGAACGCGGTCGCGTCCTTCGGCATCGCTGCGCTGTGGCTGGTAAGCCTGAAGCTGCGCTGAGCGGGTGGCGGCACCTGATACGGCATCCGCCCGACGGATTCGCAACAAAAAACCGCCCTCGGCCCATGCCCCCGCACGGCTTGAGGGCGCTTTGCGGGGGTGAGTGGAGTCAGGCTATCACGCCTCGGACGGGACCGATGTGATGCGCCGGTGCTCGTATCAATGCAGGCGCAGATTGCCGCGCGCGAACTTCCCAACCTCGAACTCGCCCACGACATGCCGCCACTCGCCTGCACAAAGCTGCTTGCGATGCGTGAAGCGCACCGAATGTAGCGGCCCCTCGATACTGTCCTGCCAGAATTCGATGAATTCAAACAGGCGCGGATAGTCCGGCGCGAGGTCATAGTCCTGCCAGACAAAGGTATTCAGAACATGCGTGTGGTCGGGCATGCGGTAAATCATCTCGGCTGTGGTCAGGCCATAGCCCCTGAGCATGAGTTCGACGGGTTGTGAGTCCATAGGCTACCTCTTCTGTCGCTCCCCCAATGAATCATGCCAAAGAGAAGATAATTTTCAATGAAAACATGTTGTTGGCACTTTATATGAGTGGCTGCCAGAAGCCCGGGGAATGCACCATTGCACCCCATATCATGGTTCTGATAAAGTGCCGCAAACCATATCTAGAGCGATGAGCAGGCCTGCGAGGATTGTGTGAGCGACACCCCCGAACCCCCTGAAAACATGGACGAAACCCCGCCCGGCGCGCCCTCGGGGCCGAGTGTTTCGATCACGCAGGAAATGCGTGCCTCCTATCTCGATTACGCGATGAGCGTGATCGTGTCGCGCGCCATCCCCGATCTGCGCGACGGGCTAAAACCTGTGCATCGGCGCATTCTTTATGCAATGCACGAATCCGGCAACACCCATGACAAGCCCTATCGCAAATCCGCCCGCGCAGTGGGCGATGTGATGGGCAAGTATCACCCGCATGGCGACTCGGCGATCTATGACGCGCTGGTACGCATGGCGCAGCCTTTCTCCATGTCGCTCAAGCTGCTGGACGGGCAGGGCAATTTCGGCTCGATGGATGGCGATAACGCCGCCGCCATGCGCTATACCGAAGTGCGCATGGACAAGGCCGCGTCGATGCTGCTGGCCGATATCGACAAGGACACGGTCGATTTTCAGGACAATTACGACGGGCGCGACAAGGAACCCACGGTCCTGCCCGCGCGCTTTCCCAACATGCTGGTCAACGGCGCGGGCGGTATCGCCGTCGGCATGGCGACCAACATCCCGCCGCATAATCTGGGCGAGGTGATTGACGCGACGCTCGCGCTGATCGAGAACCCGGATCTGACCAGCGCCGATCTGATAGAGCATGTCCCCGGCCCGGATTTCCCCACGGGCGGGCTGATGCTGGGCCGGTCGGGCGCGCGCAAGGCCTATCTGGAGGGGCGCGGCTCGGTCATCATCCGGGCGAAAACCCATGTCGAGGAGATCCGCAAGGACCGCTTCGCCATTGTCGTGGACGAAATCCCCTATCAGGTGAACAAGTCCAGCATGGTCGAGAAGATCGCCGATGCCGTGCGCGAGAAGAAGATCGAGGGCATCGCCTCGGTCGCGGATGAATCCGACCGCGTGGGCGTACGCGTGGTGGTGGAGTTGAAGCGCGACGCCACGCCCGATGTGGTGCTCAACCAGCTTTTCCGTTTCACGCCGATGCAGACGTCTTTCGGCTGCAACATGCTGGCGCTCAATGGCGGACGGCCCGAGCAGTTGACCCTGCGCGACTTTCTCACCGCCTTCATCACCTTCCGCGAAGAGGTGGTCACGCGGCGCACGGCGTTTGAACTCAACAAGGCGCGCGAGCGGTCGCATGTGCTCTGCGGGCTGGCGGTTGCGGTCTCGAATGTCGATGAAGTGGTGGCCACGATCCGCGCCAGCGCCGACCCGGCAGAAGCGCGCGAAAAGCTCATGACCCGGCGCTGGCCCGCGCATGAGATTGCCGACTACATCCGCCTGATCGATGACCCTAGCCATACGATCAACGAGGACGGAACCTACAATCTGTCGGAAGTGCAGGCGCGTGCGATTCTTGAACTGCGGTTGCAGCGGCTGACCGCGATGGGGGTCAAGGAAGTCACCGACGAGCTGGAAGACCTCGCCGCGAAGATCAAGGATTACCTTGATATCCTGCGCTCGCGCGCGCGGGTGATGGAGATCATCGGAGGCGAATTGCGCGAAGTGCGCGACGCCTTCGCCGTGCCGCGCCGCACCGAGATCGTGGACTGGTCCGGCGATATGGAAGACGAGGACCTGATCGAACGCGAGGATATGGTCGTCACGATCACATCGGGCGGCTATATCAAGCGCACGCCACTGCATGAGTTCCGCGCCCAGCGGCGCGGCGGCAAGGGCTTGTCCAGCATGGCGACCAAGGATGATGATGTCGTCACCTCGCTGTTCGTCGCCAATACCCATACGCAGCTTCTGTTCTTCACCACCGATGGCATGGTCTACAAGCTCAAGACCTGGCGTTTGCCGCAGGCCGCGCGCAATGCGCGCGGCAAGGCGATGGTCAATGTACTGCCCATCGCATCGGGTGTGAGTATTGCGGCCATCATGCCCGTCGAGCGCCCCGAGGAGGAATGGGAGAACCTGCAGATCGTCTTTGCCACCTCGCAGGGCGATGTGCGGCGCAACCAGTTGTCGGATTTCACCAATGTCATGCGCAACGGCAAGATCGCGATGAAGCTGCCCGAAGGGGTCAGCCTCGTGAATGCGCGGATCTGCGACGAGGGGGATGACGTGCTGCTGGTTACCTCTTCGGGTCGGGCCATCCGCTTCCCGACCACCGATGTGCGCGTCTTCAAGGGCCGCGATTCGACCGGCGTGCGCGGCGTGCGGCTGGGCGAGGGCGACCGGGTCGTCTCGATGGCCGTGATCCGCCATTTCGAAACCACGCCCGAGGAGCGCGAAGCCTTCATCCGCCAGCGCCGCCTGATTGCCGGGGTGGTCGAGGACGAGGCCGACGATACCGTTGAGGAGGGTGTCGAGGCGGGCCAGCTTTCGCCCGAACGCTATGCCGAGATGTCGGCGGCGGAAGACCTGCTTCTGACAATCACCGCTGGCGGGCTGGGCAAGCTGACCTCGAGCCATGATTACCGCATCACCGCGCGCGGCGGGCAGGGAGTCGGTGCAACCGACCGATTGATGCGCGGCGGTGCGCTGGTCGCGCTGTTCCCCGTCGAGATGTCGGATCAGGTGATGCTGGTGACATCGGGCGGGCAGTCGATCCGCGTGCCGGTGGACGGCATCCGCTTTCTGCGTCGCACCGGGGGCGGGGTGAAGGTGTTCAACATGAATGGCTCGAGCGAGCAGGTGGTCTCTGTCGCCCGGATCGCCGAGACGGGCGACGAGACCCCGGAGTCCCCCGAGACGCCCGAGACGCCCGAAGCGTGAGCCTGCCGGGGCTGGAGGACGCTCTGGCTGATCTGGCCGCGCGCGGCGAGACGGTTGCCTATGGCACGCTGGCCGCGCGGTTGGGGCTGGACGGGCCGGGGCGGATTGCGCGGCTGACCGGGGCGCTGGAAGCACTGATGGAAACGGATGCCCGCAACGGCGCCGCGCTGCGCGCGGCGCTGGTCATCTCTCGGGCGTCCGGCGGGTTGCCCGCGCGCGGCTTCT
>SKIF01000005.1 GCA_007116575.1 Paracoccaceae bacterium | reverse complement strand
TTCGAGGACTGATAAAGAAACCGTCCATCCGGCGGCGACCCTGCTGGCGACACCGCCATAATCTATGAAGACAGGTAGACCTGAAGGAGCGGGGTCAGAGGTCTGGTCCTCGGCATCAAACAATGACTTCCACCGGAAAAGTCGGTGTTTGGGAGCCGGATGACCCAAATCCTAAAATATTCATTGTGAATCAGATGGTTATAGAGAAACCTGATGAGGGTCCAAAATAACTCTTGACACGGTGCGCAGCAAAAACTGCCGTTTTGCGCACTCATATGACCCTTATACAATAGGGTAATGGTGGCGATCCCGGAAGGACTCGAACCCTCAACCTGCCGATTAGAAGTCGGCTGCTCTATCCAGTTGAGCTACGGGACCACTGTGCCCCATTAAGGCCGAACCGGGGCGCAATGCAACGCCAAACCCAGACCCGAAAAACCACTTGCCGCCTGTGCGTGAGCAGACATAAGTGCCTTTTGGGCAGTCGCTTTCGTTCAGCCGGTTCAGGCGGCAGATTGCGCCTTGTCCAGTTCCCGCTTGATCTTGAGCGCGTTTGGCGAAAGTTCGTCGTCCTTGGCGCGTGCGAGAAACGCATCCAGTCCGCCACGGTGATCCACCGAGCGGAGCGCAGCCGAGGAGACGCGCAATTTGAAGCTGCGGCCAAGCATTTCGGATTGCAAGGAAACATCTTGCAGATTGGGCAGGAAGCGACGCCGGGTTTTGTTATTGGCGTGGCTTACGTTATTGCCCGTCATCGGGCCTTTTCCGGTCAGTTCGCAGCGGCGCGACATGGGTCATCCTCGTTGTCTCTGGGCCAATCTCTGGGCGATGGCCGTACAGCAAAAGGGCACCGCAGTGCAGCGCCTTGAAACTCGTCGCGTGCTCTTAGGGTCTATCGTTGCGCGCGTCAAGCGATTCCGCGCCGCTTCCGACATGGAATTCCGGCCAGATCTGACCCAGCGCCTGTTCCGCCGCATGGGTGGCGGTGATGCCGCCCTCGGCCACCTGCACGGATAGCCGGTCGATGATCGCGCGCGCGTTGCGTTCGCCAAGCCGCGCCAGCAGGCGCTGGCGGATCTCGTCGAGAAACCAGTGCTGCGCCTGCGCCGCGCGTTGTTGCGCCCAGTGGCCGTTCGTGCGCCGCCAGCTCACCAGCGTTTCGATTTCCTGCCAGACCTGATCAAGCCCGCTGCCCTCGACCGCCGACACGGTCAGCGCCTTGGGGAAGCCTTCGGGATCTTGCGGGCGTTTGCGCAAGAGGCGCAGCGCCCCCGCGTAATCGGCGCAGGTCCGGGTGGCCGTGGGTTTCAGCGCGCCATCGGCCTTATTGACCACGATCATGTCGGCCACTTCCATGATGCCGCGCTTGACGCCCTGCAACTCGTCGCCGCCCGCCGGTGCCAGAAGCAGCAGGAACACATCGGAAAGCTCTGCAACCATGGTCTCCGATTGACCGACGCCGACGGTCTCTATCAGCACCACATCGAACCCCGCCGCCTCGCACAGCGCCACCGCTTCGCGGCTACGCCGTGCTACGCCGCCCAGATGGGTCTGGCTTGGGCTGGGGCGGATAAAGGCCTCGGGAGCGCGGGCAAGCTGTTCCATCCGCGTCTTGTCGCCCAGGATGGAGCCGCCGGTGCGCGCCGAGGATGGGTCGACCGCCAGAACCGCGACGCGCAGGCCCTGCGCCACGAGCTTGAGGCCGAAGCTCTCGATGAAGGTTGATTTGCCGACCCCCGGCGTGCCGGAGAGGCCGATGCGGATGGCCTCGCGGCTCGCGCGGCTCACGGCCTCCAGCAGTGACGTAGCCTGCGCGCGGTGCTCGGCTCGCGTGCTCTCGACCAGCGTGATTGCCCGTGACAGCGCGCGGCGATTGCCATCCAGCACCTCTGCGGCCAACTCCGCGATTTCCATGCCCGCCCCTCCTGTTTTGCGCACCCTGTTTGGCCCGCGCGGGGGCGGAATGTCCAGAGCTGCGCGCAGGCAGGTGGCAGGGCGGGCGCAGGGTTCAGACCGGCAGGGCTGCGGCTTGTTTCAACTGATCCATCACGATCTGGCTCTGAACACGCGCGACAGCAGGATGCACCAGCAGGCGGTCGTGGATCAGCCGGTTGAGCGCCCCCAGATCGGCACACCAGACCCGCAGCAGGTAATCCGCCTCGCCGGTCAGCGTCCAGGCATTGATGACCTCGGGCAGCACCCCCAGCAACCGCTTGAAGCTCTTCGCCCCTTCCGGGTCATGCGTGCCCATCTGCACCTGTACGAAAGCCTGCACGCTCAGCCCGATCTGCTCGGGGTCGAGCCGCGCGCGATAGCCGGTGATGATGCCCGCCGCTTCCAGTCGCTGACGCCGCCGCGCAGCCTGACTGGGAGAGAGGCCGATTTCAGCCCCCAATGCTTCGGCGGTCAGCATGGCGTCGCGCTGCAGGGTTGCGAGTATTTTCCGGTCTATCTGGTCCATGATGCGGATATTCTGCGTAAGAAGAGAAAAATATGCGTGAAAAATAGCAAATATACAACCTTTCCATCCATCTTCGCGCAAACTCTGCATCGTCGTTGCGATAAGGTGCATCAGACAGTCAGAAAATGGAGCATCACATGGGTCCCTTTCCGCATTCCGCCCCTCGCGCCAGCATATCGCCCGAGAACCCCGCCGGCACGGACGGATTCGAATTCGTCGAATTCGCGCATCCCGAACCGGAGGTTCTGCGCGAGCAGTTCCGCGCCATGGGCTATGTTCTTACGGCGCGGCATGGCAGCCGCGATATCGAGCTGTGGCAGCAGGGCGACATTACCTATGTGCTCAACAATGAGAGCGGCAGCCATGCGATGGATTTCGTTGCCGAGCATGGCCCCTGCGCGCCCGCGATGGGCTGGCGCGTGGTTGATGCGCAGCATGCGTTTGATCATGCCGTGAAGCTGGGAGCCACGCCCTATGATGGCCCCGGCAAGACGCTGGATGTGCCCGCGATTGTCGGCATTGGCGGCTCGCTGATCTATTTCATCGACCAGTATGGCGGCAGCCACCCCTATGGCGCGTTCGATTGGCTGCATGCGCCAAAGCCCGAGGGTGTTGGTTTCTACTATCTCGATCATCTGACGCATAATGTGTTCAAGGGCAACATGGACACATGGTTCAACTTCTACGGCAAGCTGTTCAATTTCCGCGAGATCCGCTTCTTCGATATCGAGGGGAAATATACCGGGTTGCTCAGCCGCGCGCTGAGCTCTCCTTGCGGGCGCATTCGTATCCCGATCAACGAGGACCGGGGCGAGACCGGGCAGATTGTTGAATATCTCAAGCGCTACAATGGCGAGGGCATCCAGCATATCGCCGTCGGGACTGAGGATATCTATGGTGCGACCGATGCAATTGCCGAGCGCGGTATCCGTTTCATGCCGAAGCCCCCGATGAGCTATTATGACCTGAGTCACGACCGTGTTGTGGGCCATGAAGAGCCGGTCGAGAAGATGGCGAAGCATGGTATACTGATCGACGGAGAAGGGGTCGTTGACGGCGGCGAGACCAAGATCCTGCTGCAGATCTTTTCGAAAACCATGGTCGGGCCGATTTTCTTCGAGTTCATCCAGCGTAAGGGCGATGACGGGTTCGGAGAGGGCAATTTCAAGGCTCTGTTCGAATCGATCGAGGCCGACCAGATCGCACGAGGGGTGCTCGAGACGACGTGATGGTGCGGGGAGGGCGCGACAATGCTCTCTCCCGTGGCTTCTCTGCGCCGTCACATTCGCGGCCTGCGTGCAATATAGAATTGACCGAACGGTCAGCCTATGTAATTCTCCTCCCCGCTCTGGGAGGAGAACTTCAATGTGCAGTCAGCGAGTGGCGAGTGCGGCCATGAGCCCGCAGCAACTGGCCGAGGCATCTGCCGCCGCGATGTGGAACGATGACAGCGCCAGCCAGCGACTTGGTATGGCGTTGGAACGCATCGCACCGGGTGAGGCGGTGCTGTCGATGACCATCACCGACAAGATGACCAATGGACATGGCATGTGCCATGGCGGCTACATGTTCCTGCTGGCCGATTCGGCGTTTGCCTTTGCCTGCAACAGTTACAATCAGCGCGTCGTCGCCCAGCACTGCGCCATCAGCTTCCTGACGCCAGTCGCGTGCGGCACACGTCTGCTGGCGCATGCGCGAGAGATCAGCCGCCGCGGGCGTTCGGGCATTTATGATGTGCAGGTCCGTACCGAAACGGGTGATGTGATAGCAGAATTCCGGGGGCATTCGCGTGTGATCCCCGGCACGCATCTGGGGGAGGAGTGAGCATGGAAGACCTGTCACCGAAGGCGGGCGACCTGGAGCCGATCGAGACCGCCTCGCGCGATGAAATCGCCGCCCTGCAACTTGAGCGGCTGAAATGGTCGCTGCGCCATGCCTATGACGGATCGGCCTTCTACCGCCAGCGCTTCGATGCACATGGCGTTCACCCTGATGACCTGCAAAGTCTCGCCGATCTGGCGAAGTTTCCCTTCACTGTGAAGACCGACCTACGCGATACCTACCCGTTCGGCATGTTCGCCGTGCCGCGCGAACAGCTTGTGCGGGTCCATGCGTCGTCGGGCACCACCGGCAAGCCGACCGTCGTGGGCTACACTCGCCGCGATATCGACACCTGGGCCGATCTGGTCGCGCGTTCGATCCGCGCGAGTGGCGGGCGCGCGGGCGATATAGTGCATATCGCCTATGGATACGGGCTCTTTACCGGCGGGCTTGGCGCGCATTACGGGGCCGAGCGGCTGGGCTGCACGGTGGTTCCCGTCTCGGGCGGCATGACCGAGCGGCAGGTGACGCTGATCCATGATTTCAAGCCGCGCATCATCATGGTCACGCCCTCCTACATGCTCTCGATCCTGGATGGTTTCCAACGCGCCGGGCTTGACCCGCGCGAGAGCTCGCTGGCCGTGGGCATTTTTGGTGCCGAGCCCTGGACCAATGCGATGCGGCTTGAGATCGAACAGGCGTTCGACATGCATGCGGTCGATATCTACGGTCTTTCAGAAGTTATGGGGCCAGGGGTCGCGAATGAATGCGTCGAGACCAAGGACGGTCTGCACCTGTGGGAGGACCATTTTTACCCCGAGATCATCAATCCCGAGACCGGCGAGGTGCTGCCCGATGGCGAGATGGGCGAGTTGGTCTTCACCACGCTGACCAAGGAAGGGCTGCCTATCATCCGCTACCGCACGCGTGATCTGACGCGACTGTTGCCTGGCACGGCGCGTTCGATGCGCCGGATCGAGAAGATTACCGGGCGGAGCGATGACATGATCATCCTGCGCGGGGTTAATATCTTCCCCACCCAGATCGAAGAGCAGATCCTGAAATGCGACGGGCTCGCACCGCATTTCCAGATCGAGCTTGTCCGCGAGGGGCGGATGGATGCGATGATTGTCCATACAGAGGCAACCGAAGCGACCGCCAGCCCGGCGGCCCGCGATGCACAAGCCCGCGCGCTGGTCCATCACATCAAGAGCACGCTTGGCGTGAGTGCCAAAACGATCGTTCACGACCCCGGTGGTGCCCCCCGTTCGGAAGGCAAGGCCAAGCGCGTGGTGGACAATCGCCTGAAAGAGCGTTGAGATGGCCCGCTCGCGCGCGCATGATTTCGAGGACAAGCAGCGCGCCATCCTGAGAAGCGCGGCAGCGGTCTTCGCCGAATCCGGCATGGATCGCGCCTCGATGTCGCAGATCGCGGCCCGGGCCGAGGTCTCGAAAGCGCTGCTTTACCATTATTATGCCAGCCGCGATGCGCTGATCTTCGACATCCTGCGCACCAATCTGAGCGAACTGGAAGCCGCAATCCGCGCCGCTGACCGCCCCGAAGCCCCCCCGCGCGAGCGGTTGCGGCTGCTGGTGCATGCCATCCTCGAACAGTATCGCGACGCGGATGACTACCACAAGGTGCAGCTCAACGGCACCGGGTCGCTGCCCGAGGTCCAGCGCGCCGAAATCCTCGCCATAGAGCGGCGCATCACGCGCCATGTCGCGGGCATTGTGCGGGACGTCCACCCCGATATCGAGGCCGAGCGCCCGTTACTGATGCCGACCACCATGTCGCTCTTCGGCATGCTGAACTGGGTCTATATGTGGTTCCGCGACGGTGGGCCGGTCACGCGTGAGGAATTTGCCGATCTGGCAACTGATCTGTTCCTCGGCGGGATAGAGAACCTGCGCTAAGGAACAGTGGCGAAGTCCGCCTGCTACGTCGGAGCCGGTCTGTTCAGGCTGCTCTGGACAAGCTGAATTGTCATCTGTGACGGAAGCGCCCCTCCTGTCGCGGGCCAATTTGCCCGGAGCAAAAGACATTTCGCTCAATGAAAAACGCCCGCCTGACTGGCGGGCGTCAACTTTCGATACGGTCCCGTTTTCAGCGACGGATGCCCAGCTTGCCGATCAGGTCGCGGTAACGGCCCTCGTCCTTGCTGCGCAGATAGTCCAGCAGCTTGCGGCGGGTGGCGACCAGTTTCAGAAGCCCGCGACGCGAATGGTTGTCTTTCTTGTGGCTCTTGAAATGCTCGGTCAGGTTGCTGATGCGTTTGGTCAGTACGGCGACCTGAACTTCGGGTGATCCGGTATCGCCTTCGGCGCGGGCGAATTCCTTGATCAGACGGTTCTTGTCTTCGACAGTGATCGACATCGGGGTCTCCTTGGTTTTTCGAAATCCGTGTTTCGAATGGTGACGGCACAGGCCGGGATGTCGTCCAGCAAGGCCCTTGAGTCGGTACCCGCAAGGCACCGAGCGGTGATCTAGACCAGTTCTTGGCCAAAGAAAACCCCTCTTGCTCTACCCGCACCAAGCCGGGGGAGCGGTCGGTATTGTTAACCATTTTCAAAGAAAACCAAGCAAAAACAGGTGTTTTCGCTTAGGCGCGGGGTGCTGGCATGGCATGATGATACCCGGGGAATGCGCTGCCGTGGGGCAGACATTGACAAGGGTGTTTGGGTGATGTGGCTTTTTCTGGGAATGCTCGCTGCCTTGGCAGCGGAGACAATGATGGATGGAATCGTTGAGTCCAAGAGCTTCGTGGAGGAAGACGAGGCGGAAGAGGCGGATGCAACGGAAGAGGCCGAAGAGGCCGGGGCTGCTGCGGAAAACAGCTTCCTGCTGGGTCACGAAGACACCCAGGCAGCCGACCCGTCCGCTGCAGATACACCGACAGGCGCAGGTAGCGTTGGCGCGGAAGCTCCGGGCACGCACCCGGTCGGCCCCGAGGACGGCATCGATGATCTGCTGGACGCACTCGAAGAGCTAGAGGGCTTGGGGGCCCTGGATGACGCCGATGACGCAGGCGAATGGGCCGACCAGAGTCCATCAGCGCACAGTGCGTCCCCCGCGATGGGCGATGAGCATGCGGCAACTGCCCCTGCGCATACGCTGCCGAAAGACCCTGCCGCCGGACGGTTCGACCATCTGGGCGAGCGTATCCACAGCAGCGATACGGATGCCGCCACGCCCGAGGAAGATCACCCCGCGAGCGGCGGCGCACCCTACCTGCCAGCCGAGCCGGAAGACCCGCTTGCCGGGCAGTTTGACCATCTGGGCGAGCGTATCCATAGCAGCGATGCCTATCCCCCGGCATCCCCTGTCATGCCCGAGGTGATCGAGGCAGGGGACGAGGGAGAGACCCTGCGCGGATCCGGGGCGGGTGATACGGTGATTGGCGGCGCGGGCGATGATACGCTCGTGGGGGCCGGGGGCAATTCGGTGCTCATTGCGGGTAGCGGCAACAACCATCTCATCGGTAGCGAAGGCGATGATGCTTTGATCGGTGGCGCGGGCGATGACACCCTGCAGGGCGGCTGGGGTGATGATCTGCTGATCGCGGGCGGCGGCGACAATCTTCTGATGGGCGGCGCGGGCAATGACACACTGATCGGTGCCGCGCTTGATGCCGAGGGGCGCGATATCAGCGGGGCCAATCTGCTCAATGGCGGTGCGGGGGATGATCTGCTGATCGCCGGGCAGGGCGACATGCTGCATGGCGGCGAGGGGACAGACGTGTTTGCGCTGGGCGAATGGCTGGCCGGGCAGACGCCAGCCACGATCCTCGATTACAGCGCACAGGAAGACCAGATCACCCTGCATTACGACCCTGACCGGATCGACCCGCCATCGGTCAGCGTGTCACACGCCCCCGGTGATCCGGCTACGGCAGAGATTCGGCTTGAAGGGCAGATCGTGGCCTATGTCGCCAATGCGCCCGAGCTTTTGGCAGAGGACATCCGCCTGGTAGCGGGGCTGCCTGCCGCGATGCTGGCCGCCGAATAGGCCGGGCATGGAGGTCCGGCCATAAGCCCGGGTGAGCGCGTCCTTCGTGATGGCCGCGCCCTTGGGGCGCGGCGCGTTCGACCGCCTATGGCACAGTGCCTGCGATGGTTCGCGCGCCCGTGGCGGCAAAGCGGTCTTCACTTCGAGTGCCGGCCGGTGCAGCGCAGGGCCTCAATTGCCCCCGTCGACCGAGACCACCTCGACGGCGAAGGTCAGATCCTGCCCCGCCAGCGGGTGATTGGCATCAAGCGTGACCGTGTCTTCCTTGACGTCAGCAATCTCGACCGGGATCGCGCGGCCATCCGGGGTCTGCATTTGCAGCCGCGTGCCCGGCTCCAGCGGGATGGTATCAGGGAACTGGTCGCGCGGGACATCCTGTCGAGCCTCGGGCTGGTAGTCGCCATAGGCTTCGGCGCTGGGAATGGTCACGGTTTTCTGCTCGCCCGCTTGCATCCCCTCGATGGCGCGGTCCAGCCCTGGGATGATCGTGCCCGAGCCGACTTCGAATTCCAGCGGGTCGCGGCCTTGTGACGTGTCGAAGACAGTGCCGTCCTGAAGCGTGCCAGTGTAGTGAAATTGCACCTTTGTGCCGGCTGTCGCCTGCGTCATGAAGAGTCCTTCCTGTGGGGGTGAATGGCGGAGGCGCGCAAACTCGCACGGTAACTCCTGGAGTGTCCGTATGATGCCCTGCAGGGCAGCGATTGTAAACCCGAGCCCTTCGCGCGGCTTGACCTGCGCTGTCGTGACAGGGCATAGCCCTGCGCGCAACAGGAGGGTCCGCATGACATCCCGACCGACACCACAGGGAACGCCACGCAATTTCTACGGTCGCATCAAGGGCAAGACGCTCAAGCCGGCCCAGAAACGCTATCTGGACGAGGATCTGCACGCGCTGCGCCCGGTCGGGGTCGGCGTTGACGAAAATCCTGACCGCGCGCCAGTCGATCCGCGTATGTTCTTCGGCGATGCCCGCCCGCTCTGGCTGGAGGTGGGCTTCGGCGGGGGTGAGCATCTGGTGCATCAATGCGAAAGCCACCCCGAACGCGGCTTCATCGGCTGCGAGCCCTATATCAACGGCGTGGCCATGCTTCTGGGCAAGATCCGGGGCGCGGGCGTGGACAATCTGCGCATCCACCCATGGGATGTGCGCGACCTCTTCGATGTGCTGCCCGACCGCTGCCTTGCGGGTGTGTCCCTGCTATATCCTGACCCATGGCCCAAAGCGCGCCACCACCGCCGCCGCTTTGTCACGCCCGAATACCTCGTGCCGCTGGCGCGGGTGATGCAGCCGGGCGCAGTGTTGCATGTGGCGACCGACATTCCCGATTATGTGCGCCAGACCATGGAAGAGGTGCCACCCGCCGGGTTCGACTGCCTCACGGCTGCGCCCGAGGACTGGGCGCGGCCGTGGGAGGGTTGGTATTCCACCCGCTACGAGCAGAAGGCCCTGCGCGAAGGGCGCAGCCCCCATTACCTGCGTTTCCGGCGCGTGACTTGAGGGCACGGGGTGCAAGAATACGTTTTTTGGCGGCCGGACGGTGCCGCCTGGATTGTCATCCCGATATAAGCGGAACTTGGCAGATTTAGTTGCTGCGAAGGTCCGTGATCGGCCTGCAATCTTGGCACCGGCGCGCCGTTCAGAGTCGGGTGACACTGTGGAAATGGTGGGCGATGAGGGATTTGAACCCCCGACATCTTCGATGTGAACGAAGCGCTCTACCGCTGAGCTAATCGCCCTGATGGTGCGCTCTTTAGCCCGTGCGCCCTGTCGGCGCAAGCCCCAGATGCAAGGGCTGACTCAGGCTCGTCACAGTCAGGAACGGCCCGCGCGCAGCGGGCCGTCTGCCGTTTCGCTGAAAAGCGCGGTCAGGCGTGTGACAGCCGCTCGATTTCCTCTTTCAGGCGCAGTTTCTGTTTCTTGAGTTCAGAGATGTGAAGGTCGTCGATTCCGGGGCTTTTCTGGGCCATTTCGACCTGTTCAGAGAGGTGTTCATGCTTCCGGCGGAGTTCAGTAATATGGGAACTCAGTGACATTCAGGATCCTCCTACTCTGATATGAACACGTTGATTGCATCACAGCGTCGCGCGTCTGTCACGAAAAATCGGTGTGACCAACTGTCATATCTGCCGAAACCTGCCAACATGGTGCGCGGACGTTAAACAATAACCTCCAGCGCCTTCTGATCTCCTACGGAAAAGACACGCTTGTAGCGGGCCACCTCGTCGCGCGGCCCCATTGCCTTGTTGGGGTTGTCCGAGAGCTTGACAGTCGGGCGGCCATTGGCCGAGACGGCCTTGCAGACCAGACTGAACGGGGCGAGTCCGTCTTGTGGGGCCAGCCCCCTGAAGTCATTTGTCAGCAGCGTGCCCCAACCGAAACTGACCTTGATGCGTCCGGCAAACTGGGCGTGCAGGGCCTCGATCCGCTCGACATCTAGCCCGTCCGAGAAGATGACCAATTTCTCGCGCGGGTCCTGCCCGCGCTCCTGCCACCAACGGATCGCGGTTTCGGCCCCGGCCACCGGGTCGCCCGAATCGATGCGGATCCCGGTCCAGTCCGACAGCCAGTCGGGAGCGCGGTCAAGAAAGCCCTTGGTGCCGAACGTGTCGGGCAGGATGATTCGCAGATTGCCCGAATGCTCGGCCTGCCAGTCGGCCAGCACCTGATAGGGTGCCTGCGCCAGTGCCTCGTCAGAGCTTGCCAGCGCGGCATAGACCATGGGCAGTTCATGCGCATTGGTGCCAATGGCCTCGACCTCGCGGCGCATGGCGATCAGGCAATTCGACGTGCCGGCAAAGCTGGCGCCCAGCCCCTCGATCATGGCCTGAACGCACCAGTCCTGCCACAGGAAGCTGTGACGCCTGCGGGTGCCGAAATCGGCGATGCGCAACTCTTCGAGCTTCTGCAGCCGTTCGATCTTTTCCCAGACCCGGGTCATCGCGCGGGCATAGAGCACCTGCAGCTCGAAACGTTTCATCCGGTCCAGAACGGCGCGCGAGCGCAGTTCCATCAGCACCGCCAGCGCCGGGATTTCCCACAGCATCACCTCGGGCCAGGACCCCTCGAAGCTCAGTTCATACTGATCGCCCACGCGTTCCAGATGATAGGCTGGCAGGCGCAGGTTCTCGAACCATTCCATGAAATCGGGGCGGAACATCTGCCGGATGCCATAGAAGGTATTGCCGCGCAGGAAGGTCGATTCCCCGCGCGAGAGTGACAGGCTGCGGATATGGTCGAGTTGCTCGCGCAATTCGCCCTCGTCGATGAGACGGGCCAGCGGGATTTCGGTCGCGCGGTTGATCAGGCTGAAGGAGACCTGCGTATGGCGGCGGTTGCTGAACACCGACTGGCACATCAGCAGTTTGTAGAAATCATTGTCGATCAGCGAGCGCACGATCGGGTCGAGCTTCCAGCGGTGGTTGTAGACGCGGGTTGCGATATCCATGGCTCAGACGACCGAGATGCCTGCGGCGCGCATATCCGACAGAGCGCGGCCGAGCGAGCCGTCAAGGTCGATGCCGCGGCAGAGCTCGGTCTGCACACGCACCTTGAAACCCAGCCGTGCGGCATCGAGCGCGGACCAGGCGACGCAGAAATCCGTGGCCAGACCGACGAATTCGAGTGAGGTCAGCCCGCGCGTTCGCAGATAGCCCTCCAGCCCCGTGGGCGTTGTCTGGTCATTCTCGAAAAATGCCGAATAACTGTCGATCTCGCACCGGAAGCCCTTGCGCAGGATTAGATCGGCGCGCGTGGTCTCGAGCCCTGCATGAAACGCCGCGCCCTGGCTGCCCTGCACGCAATGGTCGGGCCAGAGCACCTGCGGGCCATAGGGGGCCTCGATGACCTCCATCGGGGCGCGGTCCGCGTGCTGGCTGGCGAAAGAGGCATGGTCAGCCGGGTGCCAGTCCTGCGTCAGGATCACCGCTTCGGCGTTATCCATGCGGGCATTGATCCCCGCCACGATCTCGTCGCCGCCGGTCACGGCCAGCGCGCCGCCGGGGCAGAAATCGTTCTGCATGTCGATCACGATCAGTGCATGGCGCATGGTTCGGCCCTCCTGTCACGGGGAATGGCTAAGCCCTGCGCGGGCCTGCGTCAATGCGGATGGCTTGCGCGCGCGGGCGCGACGCAATAAATGCTGCGCCATGCTGACAGTGGCCGCGCTCTATCATTTCACCCGCTTTGACCACCCTGCCGCGCTGCGCGGCCCGCTTCTGGCGTTGGCCGAGGCAGAGGGGGTGAAGGGCTCGCTGCTGCTGGCGCGCGAGGGGATCAACGGCACCATCGCGGGCACAAGGGCAGGGATCGATGTCGTACTGGCGCATATCCGCGGGCTGCCGGGCTGTGCCGGTCTGGACTGGAAGGAAAGCCCCGCCGAGGCCATGCCCTTCGGGCGGATGAAGGTTCGGCTCAAGCGCGAGATCGTCACCATGGGCCAACCGCAGGTCGATCCGCGCGCGGGCACTGGGCATTATGTGGCCCCGTCGGAATGGAATGAGTTGATTTCGGCACCGGATGTCGCCGTGATCGACACGCGTAACGATTACGAAGTCGCGATCGGTACGTTCGAGGGGGCCATCGACCCCGGCACGCGCAGTTTCCGCGATTTCCCCGACTGGTGGCAGGCAAATCGGCACCGGTTTCACAACAAGCGGATCGCCATGTTCTGCACCGGCGGCATTCGCTGCGAGAAATCGACGAATTATCTGTTGGGGCAAGGGTTGGAGGAGGTCTATCACCTCAAGGGTGGTATTCTGAAATACCTTGAAGAGGTACCGCAGGAGGAAAGCCTGTGGCGCGGGGCCTGTTTCGTCTTTGACCAGCGGGTGTCGGTCGAGCATGGGCTCAAACCGGGGCCCCATGTGATGTGCCATGCCTGCCGCCGTCCGCTCTGGCCCGAGGACACAAAACGCGCCGAATACGAGGAGGGCGTGCAATGTCATCGCTGCGTCGATGAATACACGCCCGAGCGGCGCGCCGCCTTTCGCGAGCGTCAGCGCCAGATACGGCTGGCCGAGGCGCGCGGCGCGCGGCATCTGGGGCTGCAGGACAATGGGGACTAGGTCGGCAGGGTGGTCCGGGCTTGCGCCAGCGCGCTTGGTGACCTGAGGCAATGGCCTATCTGATGCTTGACAGCACCGGGCCAGACCGCCATCGATAGTCGCGGTATTTATGGGCGGTTGAGACGTTCGCCCACCACAATTTTTATAATAATGGCAGGTGCAGAGTGAAGACAGAAGCCCCGGGCGCCACCGTCGGAATCGTCATCAGGACCAAGGATCGCCCGTTTTTCGTGTTGCGCGCGCTGAAATCCGTGGCCGCCCAGATATTCGAGGACTGGCATATCATGCTGGTCAATGACGGGGGAAATGCAGCCGAACTGGATGCCGCGATTGCCGGTGCCGGGCTGCCGCAAACCGTGCTGGGCAAGATGACCCGTCTGCATCTCGATCCCGGCCTGGGCCGATCGGCGGCTTTCAACCGGGGCGCCCAGACGCTGAGAACCGAATTTGTGACCTGCCTGGATGATGACGACACATGGGCGCCTGAATTCCTGGCCGAGCTAGTCGCGTTCTTTCGCGAGACCTCGGCCAATGTGCCGGAAATGGGAGGGGTGCTGGCGCGAGTGACGGCGCTGCGCGAGGAACTGGTCGAGACACCAGAGGGTTACGAGATCAAGGTCATCGGTGAGGACAATCTGGCACCGGCTTTCCGACGCTCGGAGTTCTTCATAAACCCGCTGGCCTACGCCTGCTACCGACAGGATCTCTACCCCGTCCAGTTGATGCTTCGGCGTGACGCCGCGCTGGAGGTGGGTGGCTTCCCCGAGGTCTTCGATGTGATGGAAGACCGCGCCTTCATGAATCTGTTCCTGATGCGCTACCGGCTGGCGCTGCTCGACCGTCCGCTTGCTTATCACCATCGCCGCGTCAACCGCTCGACCGACAATCAGCGCAGTGTGCTGCTGAACACGCTCGACAATCCGTCCTATGACTGGCGGCTCTTTGCTGATCTGGCGCGTCCAGGGTTCGATCTTGCCAAGCGCGCCATCGAGGCGCAGCTTCTGCGCAGCATTGCGGCGGACCTTCTGGCCGAGGTGAATTACGAGACCAGCGCGATCTGGCAGAAGGTGCATGGCGAGATGCGGACCCTCAGCACCCGACTGGATGCCGACAAGGCCGAGTTGATAGGAAAGATCGACGCGGTGGCAGAGCGGGCCGCGTCGCTGGCGCAAGAGCTTCCGGAGGCAGGTGCTGACGCAGAAGAATCCGGGGCACAGGAAACGGACTGGGACTCGCGGCCACAAGTTCCGCTCGATCACCCCGCGCCGGACCTGCATATTGCCCCCGAGAAACTTGCCTACGACCTCTGGCACCTGTTTGAGACGCATGAGCATGCCCAGCACGTCGCTCCCGGTGTGCGCTTTGCCGAGCGGCTGGAGCTGTCGCGCAGCGCCTCGCAGCAGGGGCTGTTGCTGCATGTCACACCCGCACTTCGCCGGTTTGAACTGCAGATCCCGGAGACGCGTGACTGGTGCGCGGTGGAACTGGCGCTGGACGGGCTTGCTCTGCCGGGGGGCGGGCTGCGCTGTCATGTGCATCTTGCCTCACCCGAGGGCTATCTGTTCGAGACCGCGCTGACGCATTTCGACCCCAGCCCCGAGGACCCCTCGCGCCACCGCCTGGATGATTTCCAGATTCATGCCTGTCATGCAGGGCGCGGTGGCACCATGACGCGCGAAATAGACGCCGGGTGGCTGGCGCGGGTGAAACGCCCGAAACTGTCCCTCATCCTGCCGCGCTTTGCCCAGAATTTCCGGTTTGTGTGCAAGAATGTGGTCATCGAGCACGTATCAGTCGTTTGACAGGTCATACAGAGCCGCATAGCGTGCGGCAGGAGCATCGCAGGTAACAAAATGGCGCTGTCATTGATGGGCGAATTTGCGCTGTCGGGGGATCGCGGAATTGATGTGTTCCGCTGTCTCGATGACGAAAGACACCGTCGGCATCGTTACGAGTGCATCGCGACCGTGTGTCCGGATACCGAAAGTGTCAATGGCTTCGCTTCGCATGCCCGGCAGAACCCCGCGAAAATGCAGGCGGTCGCGCGTACCTTTTCGGAAAGCGGTTTTCTGATGCAGGACATGCGACTTGGAGATCCCTCCAGTTATCCGAACAGCGTGACAGGCGTGGACCCTTTGCAACTGTTCTTGTATCTGGACTTTTTTCGGGCATGGCAGGTTGCCGATCAGGCCGTCGCACGTGTCGAAGAGCGCCTCGGCGGAGGGGCTCTCCTTCAGCCGTCAGAGATATCGCGCACGCTCAAGCTTTTACTGGATTTCAATCGCATCAAGCGCGCTGCGCCGTTTGTTGCGGCGGTGTTGCCCGCGCTGCTTCAGGCGGCGACGCAGAAATCCGAGGACAGGTGGCAGAATAACGGTTTCGCGCTGCGGATCGCCGGGGACCTGCTCCGCCGCTCAGGTGAGCCCGAGAAGGCGCTGGTATGCTATGAGGGGGCCCTGGCGCTTGGCGTCAACCCTCATCGTTGCGGGCTTGCCATCCAGGCCGCGCATGATGCGCGCAACCTCGAGGCCGTCAAGCGTCATCTTGCCGCTTTCGAAGAAAACTGGCCGCTGCCAGAGACCCTTGCAAGCATAAAAGCCGAAACACAGAAACCCTTGACAGGAGGCCCGAATTGAGCAGCCCTGAACGTGAAAACATCGCCGATATCTTGTGCATAGGCGCGCAGAAAGCCTCGACAAGCTGGCTTCATAATGTGCTGAACGCGCATCCGCGCACCTATGCCTTTCCCAACAGTGCCCCCATCACTTCGACGAACAAGGAAGTGCATTTCTGGGACTGGAACCGCAAACGTGGGATCAACTGGTATCGCGACCTGCTGGCACCGCCCTCGCCCGAGCGCCTCTCGATGGATTTCACCCCTGAATATGCCTTGCTCAACGATGCGCAGATCCGCGAGTGCAAGGAGTTGAACCCCACTGCGCGCGTCATCTATGTTCTGCGCGATCCGCTCGCGCGCGCCATCTCGGCGTTGCGAATGCACACGCTCTGGCAGAATCGCGACGCCAAACCCGAAGATGTCGAGATCAGGCTGGATGATCGCTTCTACGAATTGCTGAAAAAGGCGCGGATCGCCGAGAACACGTCCTATTTCGCGAATTACGAGCGCTGGGCAAAGCATTATGACAACATTCTCGTACTGAATTACGAGGACATCCGTTCCGATCCGGCAAGCGTGATTGACCGTCTGTTCGAACATTGCGGAGTGCGCATCGACGAAATGCCGCCCGAGGCGCAGGAAGAGTTCAACACGCGCATGAAACGCCGGGTCTGGGCCAGCGTGCCCTATTCCGTCCGTCCGGATGTGGCCTATTTCCTCTATGGATTGCTTTGGCCCAAGCGTCAGGCAGCTGAGCGGTTCTTTGAATTCAAGTTCCATGAATATGAGAGCGTGCTCAAGGAAGTGGAGCCCGCCTAGAGCAAGTGCATGAGTGACGCGGCCCTAGACCCGGTTGACCTTACAAAAGCGCTCTGGCACGCGCCGCTGGTCGCACCGGATGCACATGGCCATGCGCTGGAAGCGGCAATCAGGAAGGGAGCCGGATACGGCTTCGTCCGGCAGCATCTGTCGGCCTTGGCGCGTCTGGGCCTGCCGGTCTACGCGGCGGCCTGTGCCGCGCGGGATCGCTGGCCGCGCTCCATCGACATGGCGCGCCTTGCGCTTGAAACCTCCCCACCCGAAATGCAGCAGGATGCGCTGGACAGGCTGGCCGGGGTAATCACGAGCGCAAACCGCCGACGTGCAGTGCTTGCCAGTGCCTGTTGGCGGCTGATGCGCCCCGACCAGGGCTGGCAGGCACTGGCCGATATCGACCCGGAGTCGCCGAGTGCCGTCGACGACACTTTCCGTCGCGTTGACTGGGCAGTGGCAACGGGCGATTTCGCTCGGGCCGAGGCCGATCTGGACTGGCTTGCGCAGCGGGGCGCGACTGTCCGCGTCGCCGCGCAACGCTTGTGGCTGGGCTATCGTCGCGACGGGCCTGCCATTGCCGCGCGGCAACTGGAGGGGCCTGCCTCACAGGCGTCGCGGGTCTGCGCTGCCCTGTTCGAGATTTTCCTCAACGAGAATGATCACGCTCGCGCTCCTGCGGCTCTGGCGCGCTGGCAGGACTGCCCCGACGCGCCGTCCCATGCCCTTGCCCGTGCGGCGCGGCGGCTGACGCTGGAGCAGGGCAACGGAGCACGCGCGACACAGATGCTGCACGCGGCTCTTGATATCGAGGCACCCTGGGCTTGGGACCCGGTCGATCATTTACAGTGGCTGCGTGCGGGACAGCTGACCATGCAGCCGCCCGAGGCGCTGCTGGCCCATGCGCATGCGGCCTGCCGGGTGCATCCACGGCACGACTGGCTTGCCGCACTGGCCCGGCTGTTGCGTGAAGGGGCCGATGACTGGAGCGCGATTGCAGCGCATCGCCCTGCTTCGTCCACGGGCGAGCGCGCCTTTACGCGTGCGCGCGCCTCATTGCGCCTCGGGCTGCCGGGGCGCGCGGCCTGCACGCTTGCGCCGTTGCGACGCATGGTCGGTCCGATGCCGCAGGCCGTGCGGGTCGGGTTGTTGCGGGCCGAAGGATTCGCGCTCGCGGGCAGGCAAAAGGCGGCGTTTGCTGCGTTGGAGCGCGCGCAGGCGCGCGCCCGCGATGCCTTGCAGCGGGCCGATTGCGCCTTGCAGGAGGCCGAGCTTCACCTTCTGTCGGGGCATCTGGGACGGGCCGAGGCCGCTTTGACCGACCTTGGCGTCAGCTTCCCCGACAGGCTGCCCTATCTTCTGACGCTGGCGCGCCTGGCCTTTGCACAGGGCGATTTCGCGCGGGCCATGGGGGCGCATGAGCGGTTCAACACGCTCAAGGAAATTCAGACGGGTCTGTCGTCAGCCTTGGATGTCCGCGACCGTATCGTCGCAGATGCCTGTGCTGCGGCGCAAGGGCAGGAGGCCAGCTTCGCGCCGGAAACCCCGGTTGCCGATACCGTGGCGCAGCTCGGGGCAGAGCAGGTCATCGCCTCCCCCGGCGTCGCTGCCTGCCTGTTGCAGCGCTCTATCTGGCGTGGCGAATTGCGGTTCCAGCCCGATCCTGCAGCGCGGATCCCGCCTGTCATCGCGCATTACTGGCAGGGGCCGGAAGGACCTGCCGTGCCGCGCGCCCGCACGCGCTGGGCGGCCATGCATCCGCAATTCGAAACGCGCACCTTCGACGAGGCCAGTGCCGCCGACTGGCTGAAGGGTGCATATGGGGCGGGGATGCGCAAACGGTTCCTTGCGCTGTCGCAGCCTGCGCTACGTGCGGATCTGTTCCGCCTGTGCTGGCTGTCGCAGGAGGGCGGGGTGTTTGCCGATCTCGACGAATACCCGCGCTTGCCCGTGACACCCTGGCTGGAGGGCGCGCGCGCGGTGTTCTGCGTTGAACGGGGCTTCGGCACGATTGCGAACAATTTCATCGCCGTGACCCCCGCGCATCCGATCTGTCAGCGGGCGCTCGAATTCGCTCTGGCTGCACTGGACACGGCTGACGCCCCCTATGCCTGGTGGCATACCGGCCCGGCCCAGTGGACGCGCGCGGTGATGACGCATCGGCTGGAAGCGCCGGATGACCTGTCGGTGCGCTATCTGTCCCAGTCAGACTATTGCCGCCGGATCTCGACCAATCTGCCCTATCCGCACAAGCACAGCCCTGACCACTGGCGCTGAGATCAGAAATCGGTAGGCGCGCCGCCTTCTTCCTTGCGCCGTGCCACGAAGGCGAGAAGTTCCTCGCGGATCGCATCGTCCATCGGGGGCGGGGTGAATTGCTCGACGATCTGGCGGTAGATCCTGTGCGCGCGGGTAATCGTGTCTGTGGCACCGTCACGCTCCCAGGCTTCAAAATTGCGCCAGTCCGAGGCAAAGGGGGAATAAAACGCGGTTTCATAGCGCGCCTGAGTATGGCCGACGCCGAAGAAATGTCCGCCTGCGCCCACCTCGCGGATGGCATCAACGGCAATATCGTCTGGCGTCGTTGCGGTCAGCATCGGGTCGAAATAACGCTGGACCATCTGTAGCAACTCGCAATCCATGACGAATTTCTCGGGGCTCGCGATCAGCCCGCCCTCCAGCCAGCCCGCCGAGTGATAGACGAGGTTCGAGCCCGACTGCACGGCTGCCCAGAGGCTGTTGCCGGTCTCCCACATCGCCTGCGCGTCGGGGATATTGGCTGTGCAGACCCCCGACGAGCGCAGCGGCAGACCGTAGCGCCGCGCCAGTTGCCCGGTCATCTGCGTGGCGCGCATGTATTCGGGCGTCCCGAACGCTGGCGCGCCCGAACGCATGTCGACATTCGAGGTGAAGGTGCCGATGGCCACGGGCGCACCGGGGGCCGCGTACTGGATCAGCGCGATGGCGCAGAGCGCCTCAGCCAGTGATTGAGCCACCGCACCCGCCATCGTCACCGGGGCCATCGCGCCCGCCAGGGTAAAGGGCGTGACCACCACAGGCTGACCCCGCCGCGCCAGTCGCAGCGCCCCGTCGATCATGGGAAAGTCGTGCCGCAGCGGCGAGACCGAGTTGATATTGGTATACATGCGCGGGGCGGTATCGAATTCGGCATGGCTCAGGCCGGCGGCGATGCGCACCATCTCCATCGCATCCTCGACCCGTTCGCGGCCAAGGCTATAGGCATGTGCCACCTTGTCGGTCAGGATCAGCTTTTCGGCAATACAGTCGAGATGTCGGACCGACGGGTGAACATCCACCGGCTCGACCGGATAGCCGCCCGCGACATGGATGCAGTTGAATGTCTGCGTCAGCATCAGGAATTCGCGGAATGTCGCGAAATCGCCCGCGCGTTTGCCCCGCACCATGTCCCAGCTCGAGGGCGGGGAAGAGACATTGACGAAGGCCATATGCCCGTCACCGATTCGCACAGCGCGGTCGGGATTGCGCGGTGTGATGGTGAATGGTCCCGGCGCGCGTGCCAGCATGGCGTCGACGAATGCGCCATCCATACGGACATTATGCCCCTCGACGATGCAGCCCGCCTGCCGGAACAGGGCCAGCGCCTCGTCATTGAGGAACTCGACCCCGATTTCCGACAGGATGCGCAGCGCGCCTTGGTGGATCGCCTCGACCCCGTCCGCGTCAAGCGGCTCGGTCGGGCGGTCGGTATTGACCGGTTGCCGCCACGGCATCTGGTCGAGCCGGAACCCGTCGCTGCGCCGGGCATTGCCACCCCGCCCGCCCGAACGGCGGCGGCGGTCTGGTGCTGGGGTGTCGGTATCCATCGGGCACCTTTTTCTTGCCAGAGCCCCGCCAGCTAGGCGCAGCAACGCGGCTTCGGCAAGAGGAGTGTTGGCAACACGCAAGCAGGGTTTGGGCCTCCCGTCCCAGGGTAGCCCTGCGCGCCCTGTTCAGCACGCTTGCAGCCTGCGCACCCACTCCGCTGCCTCATGCGCGTGTACCTCGGCCGCGCGGATATGCCCGTCAAACCCCTGCGCCAGTTCCCGGATCAGGCGTTTGGAGCGGATCAGCAGATACACATCGCCCGCATAGACCGCCGCACGCGTATAGCCGAACATGGTCATCGGCGGCGCGAACCGCTTGCGACCGTCGAAAAGATACATGCGGAAGGCCGGGTAAAGCTCGTCCACGGTCTGCGCGATATGCGCAAGCTGGGCGGCGCGCGCGTCGCGCGAAAGCCCGCGCCAGACGCCTCCGCCATCAGCGAAGATCTCGAAGCTCTGCAATGGCATGCACATCTCGATATCGGCCTCGGGCGCGCGCGACAGGCGCAGGCGGCGCTGGGTCTGGGCCTGCAGGCGGCGTTGTTCCTGCTCGGAGGCCTGCGCCTGAAAGGCGATGATCTCCGGCGTGCGCATCAGGTCAGGCAACTGCGCCGGAACATAGCGGATCTTCTGCCCGGTCGCGTCCTCGTGCCAGCGTTCCATTGCTGTCCGGCTCTGGTCATCCAGCGCCGCCTCGGTCTCGACCGAATCGAGGGTCTGGGTCACGGCCCCGCTGTCCTCGCTCAACCCGAGCAGCCAGTCGGTCGAGACATTGAACTGCGCGGCGATGGCCAGCAGCGTCTCGGCGCGCGGCAGGCGCGGGTCAGGGCCGTGCAGCAATTGCGACAGAGCCGAACGGTCGATGCAGATGGCCTGCGCAAAAGTCAATTGTGTCAGGCCCGACTGCGCCAGCAACTGCGTCAGACGGGTACGAAACAGGCTTGAGGATTCGCGTTTGTTCAGCATCTGCGGACCTTGTGCTCACTTTAGTAAACATATGTGACTATAAACTTCAAGCGTGCAGAATGGTGACGAGAACACTCATATTGTTGGCAGAAGAGTTTGGCGGCACTCTCCGGATGTGAGAGAGGGGACAGAATGCGCCGCATCGAATGGCCGACAGTTGCGATGATCCTGAGCTGCCATGCGCTCTGGGTGATCGGCGGCGCGGCTCTCTGGCCCATCTCCCCGCTGGCCGCGCTGGCGCTCATGGCCGTGATGGCGGCGCTGCATTCCTCGCTCGTGCATGAATGCCTGCATGGCCACCCGACCCGCAACAGGCATGCGAACGAGGCGCTGGTCGCGCTGCCGCTGTCGCTGATCTACCCCTACCGGCGCTACAAGGCCACGCATCTGGCGCATCATCATGATGATCGACTTACCGACCCGTTTGATGACCCCGAAAGCTATTACAAGGCCCGCTGGCAGCACGACCGGATGCCGCGCTGGCTGCAGATGCTGCTGCGCGTGAACAATACCATGCTGGGGCGGCTGGTGCTTGGGCCGGTGCTGGGCGCGGCGGGGTTTGTAGCGCAGGAGTTGCGTCTGTTGCGCGCGGATACACACGGCGTGCGCGTGGCCTGGTCGCTGCATCTGCTGGGGATGGTGCCTGTGCTGGCACTGCTCTGGGCATGGGGTATTCCGCTTTGGCTCTATCTGCTGGCTGTGGTCTGGCCGGCGCTTTCGCTGATCTCGATCCGCACCTTCGCCGAACACCGCTGGCATGACGCCGCCGAGGGCCGGACGATCATCGTCGAGCGCTCGCCGCTGGCATGGCTGTTTCTGAACAACAACCTGCATATCGTGCATCATAAGATACCGCAGGCCCCCTGGTATGCGCTGCCCCGTCTATATGCCGAGCGTCGCGACCACTGGCACGCGCTCAATCACGGATATGTCTATCGCAACTATTGGCAGTTGTTCCGCGCTCATGCGATTTGGGCGAAGGAGCCCGTTATCCATCCGGTCCTGCACCAGATCCCCGCACCCCCGCCCCCCGAAGTCGATCCGCCTGAGGCACCTCTCGACGGACAGGCGGCATGAGCGGGCTTGTCTGTCTGCCGATGTATGACTGGCCCGAGACACGCGGGCAGGTCGAAGCTTTCCATGCCCGGATGCGCGTGCTGGTGCCCGAGCTTGCCGAAACCCTGACCCGGCCTGACAGCGCGACCGCCCTTCACGCCCTCTGGCGCGACCCGGCGCTGATGCTGGGCCAGACCTGCTGGGGGCCGCTGCGCAACGGGCTTGCCGCGCATGTCGCCCTGCTTGGACAGCCGCTTTATGATGATGTGCCGGGCGGGCGTGGCACGCAGTATCGTTCGGCCATCGTGATGCGCGCGGGGCAGGGCTGCCCGGTGCCGCCTGATCCCGGCGCAAGCCTGCCGGACGGTCTGGGTTCTATGCGCGCGGCCATCAATGCGCGCGATTCGCTGTCGGGATGCCTCGCCCTGGCCGAAGACACCGGCCAACCGATTGTGGCACCGCTGGTCACGGGCAGCCATCGCGCTTCGATCTGTGCCGTGGCCGAGGGTCGCGCCGATTATGCCGCGATCGACTGCCGCTCATGGGCCATGGCGCTGGAACATGAGCCTGCGGCGCGAAAGCTTGTCGTCACTGGCTGGACTGCCCTGCGCCCGGGGCTGCCCTTCATCACCGCGCGCTCCACGCCACCCGCGTTGCGCGCTCGCCTGACCCGTGCGCTGGCCACGCTTGGCGCCATTCCCACCCTCGAGGAGACTGCATGACCCAGACCTATCGTGCCATCGTTATCGGAGGGGGCGTCGTCGGCTGCTCGGTGCTCTATCATCTTGCGAAAGCGGGCTGGACCGATGTGCTGCTGATCGAACGCTCCGAACTCACCTCGGGCTCGACCTGGCACGCGGCGGGGGGCTTTCACACGCTCAACGGTGACCCCAATGTGGCCCGCCTGCAGGCCTATACGATTTCGCTCTATGACGAGCTGGAGAAGATGACCGGGCAATCCTGTGGCCTGCATCTGGTGGGCGGCGTGCAGATGGCCGACAGCCCCGAGCGGCTGGACTTTCTGCGCATGGCCCATGCGCGCGGGCGGTATCTGGGGATGGAAACCGAGATCATCACCCCGTCCGAGGCCAAGGCGATGTTCCCGCTGATGGATGAAAGCCATTTCGTCGGTGCGCTGTGGGACCCGGTCGAAGGGCATCTGGACCCGTCGGGCACCACCCATGCCTATGCCAAGGCCGCGCGGATGCTGGGGGCAAAGATCGAGCTGCGCAACCCGGTCAGGGAACTGACGCAAGACTCCGATGGCACATGGAATGTCATCACCGAAAAGGGCACTTATCGCTGCGAACATGTGGTCAATGCCGGCGGGCTTTGGGCGCGAGAGGTCGGGCGCATGGTCGGGCTGGAACTGCCGGTTCTGGCGATGGAGCATATGTATCTGTTGACCGAACCCATGCCCGAGGTGATCGAGTTCAACGAAAGCATGGGCCGCGAGTTGATCCATGTGATCGACTTCAAGGGCGAGATCTATACGCGGCAGGAGGGCAAGGGCATCCTGCTGGGCACATACGAAAAAGCCTGCAAGCCGTGGTCGCCAGTGCAGACACCGTGGGATTTCGGCCATGAACTCTTGCAGCCCGATATCGACCGCCTTGCGCCCTCGCTAGAGGTCGGTTTCCGCCACTTCCCGCCTTATGAACGTGCGGGCATCAAGCAGATCATCAACGGCCCCTTCACCTTCGCCCCCGATGGCAACCCGCTGGTCGGGCCCGTGCAGGGACTGACGAATTACTGGTCGGCCTGCGCCGTCATGGCCGGATTCAGCCAGGGTGGCGGGGTCGGGCTGGTGCTGGCCAACTGGATGACCACGGGCGACCCCGGCCATGATGTCTTTGGCATGGATGTCGCGCGTTATGGCGACTGGGCGACGTTACGCTACACCAACGCCAAGGTGCGTGAAAACTATTCCCGGCGCTTCTCGATCCGCTTCCCGAACGAGGAACTGCCCGCCGCCCGTCCGCATCTCACGACGCCGCTCTATGACTTGATGCGCGCGCAGAATGCGGTCTTGGGCGATACTTGGGGGCTGGAAACGCCGCTCTGGTTCGCCCCCTCGGCAGAGGAGGCGCATGATGTGCTCTCCTTCCATCGCTCCAATGATTTCGAGCATGTGGGTGCCGAGGTCCGTGCGGTGCGCGAGAGCGTCGGCGTCACCGAGATCGCCAATTTCGCGAAATACGAAGTGACAGGGCCTGGTGCCGAGGCCTTCCTTGACAGGCTGATGACCAACCGGATGCCAAAGCTCGGGCGGATTGTACTGACGCCGATGCTCAACCCCCAAGGCAAGCTGATCGGTGATTTCACCATCGCCCGCGCCGCGCCCGAGCGTTTTCTGATCTGGGGCTCGCTTGGGGCGACGAAATATCATCTGCGCTGGTTCGAGGCGCATCAGCCGCGGGATGGCAGCGTGCAGCTACGCGCGCTCGGCATGGGACTGATGGGGCTGTCGATTGCCGGGCCGAAAGCGCGCGATGTTCTGGCTGCACTGGTTGACGAAGACATCTCGAACGAGGCGTTCCGCTTCATGGATTTCCGCGAAATGGATGTCGCGGGTGCGCCCTGCATGGTCAACCGCATCACCTATACTGGCGATCTGGGTTACGAGATCTGGATCCAGCCCGAGTACCAGCGCCGCGTCTATAGCGCGATCAAGGACGCCGGGGCGGTGCATGGGATCCGCGATTTCGGGATGCGCGCGCTTCTGTCGATGCGCTTCGAGAAGAACTTCCCGACATGGTTTGCCGAATTGCGCCCGATCTACGGCCCCGTCGAGGGCGCGATGGAACGCTTCGTCGCCTGGGACAAGCCCGATTTCATTGGTCGCGAGCCCGCGCTCAAGGAGCGTGACGAAGGCCCCCGGCTGCGCCGCGTGTCGCTGATCGTCGAGGCGGAGGATGCCGATGCCATCGCGGATGAGCCGATCTGGGCGCGGGTGGCGGAGGAATTCGGCACCATCACCGCGCCGCACAGCCTCGGCCCCGCGCGTTTTGATGCGCAGGGCAATGCGCTTCCCACGCCACACCCTTCGGAAGATGGTGACTGGCGCGTGGTGGGCTGGGTCACTTCAGGCGGCTATGGCCATCATGTCGGCTGCTCACTCGCGCAGGGCTATATCCCCGCCGAGCTCGCCACACGCGCAGAAGAGGGTCTCTTCGAGGTGGAAATCCTCGGGTGCCGCCGCCCGGCCCGCCTTGCCCTCGATCCGCCCTTTGACCCGCAGGGGGCGCGCATGCGAAGCTGATATTTTCTTGCCGCAAATACTCCCGCCGGAGGCAGCCGACCGCAGGTCGGCTCCCCTCATCCAGAAGAAAGACCTGCGAATGAAAGCCGCCCTCTGCACTGCCTTCAACGCCCCCCTCGAAACTACCGAGATCATGCTGGCCCCGCCGCGTGCGGGCGAGGTCGAGGTGACTCTGGCGGCCTGTGCGATCTGCCACTCCGACCTGCATTTCATCGAAGGGGCCTGGGGTGGCGAGCTGCCGGCGGTTTATGGGCATGAGGCCGCAGGGTTCGTCACTGGCCTTGGCAGCGGGGTCAGCGGCTATCAGATGGGCCAGCGCGTGCTGGTCACGCTGATCCGCGCCTGCGGCACCTGCCAGTGCTGCAGTGACGGGCGCCCGGTGATCTGCGAGGATGGGGGCGATGCCCAATCACCCCTCTCTTTGCCCGATGGCGCTCCGGTCACGCAGGGTATGAAGACCGGTGCCTTCGCCGAGAAGGTGGTGGTCGATGCCAGCCAGCTGGCCCCGCTGCCGGATGATGTTCCGCTGGACGTGGCCTGCCTGCTGGCCTGCGGTGTCATCACTGGCGTCGGTGCTGTGTTCAACACTGCCGCCATGCCCGCCGGGGCCACGACCGTGGTAATCGGCACGGGTGGTGTGGGGCTGAACGCGATTCAGGGCGCGCGGATCGCAGGCGCGCGACGGATCATCGCGCTGGATGTCGCCCCGGAGAAGCTCGACGCCGCGCGCGAATTCGGCGCCACTGACAGTGTGCTGGCCACGGATGCAGATGCCCGCAAACAGGTGCGGCGGCTGACCGATGGGCGCGGGGCGGATTACGTCTTTGTCACCGTCGGTGCAGTCGTCGCCTACGAGCAGGCGCTGGGGATGTGCGCGCCGGGGGGCAGCATCATCATGGCGGGGATGACCGGCAATGATGATTACATGCGCCTGAACCCGATGATGGTGGCCTATCAGGAACAGCGGCTGATCGGGTCGAAAATGGGCGGCACCGTGTTGCGCCGCGATATTCCCCGCCTGATCGAGCTTTACCGGCAGGGGCGGCTCAAGCTCGACGAGTTGATCTCGAACCGCTACTCGTTGGAGAAGATCAACGAGGCCATCGCCGACACCGCCAAAGGCGGCACGCGGCGCAATGTGATTCTGTTTGATGCCTTCGAGGCCGGAGCATGAAGCTCGAGGGGCTGGAAATATTCGTGATTGGCACCCCGCCACCCGGCTGGGGCGGGCGCTACTGGATCATCGTCAAGTTGACCACCGAATGCGGCATTTCCGGTTATGGTGAGGTCTATGCCGCTGCAGTCGGCCCGCAGGCCATGCAGGCAGTGATCGAAGATGTCTTCTCCCGCCACATGCAGGGCGAAAACCCCGAGAATGTGGAGCTGATGTTCCGCCGCGCCTATTCCTCGGGCTTCACGCAGCGGCCCGACCCGACCGTGATGGGTGCGTTTTCGGGTCTGGAAATCGCGGCTTGGGATATTCTGGGTAAAGCGCGCGACCGGCCGGTCTGGGCGCTTCTGGGCGGAAAGATGAATGACCGGCTGCGCGCCTATACCTACCTGTATCCGCTACCTCATCATGACAAGGGCGATTTCTGGACCAGCCCCGAAATGAATGCCGAAAGCGCCCTGGCAGCGGTCGAGCAGGGGTTCACGGCAATCAAGCTCGACCCTGCCGGCCCTTATACGCTGCGCGGCGGGCATCAGCCGGGAATGCGCGATATCGATCTGTGCGATCGGATGCTGGGTGCCGTGCGGGCCGCCGTGGGTAATCGCGCCGATATCCTCTTGGGCACGCATGGCCAATTCACCCCCGCCGGAGCGATCCGTCTGGGTGCGGCGCTGGAGCGGCATCAGCCGCTGTGGTTCGAAGAACCCGTGCCGCCCGATGACATCGCCGCCATGGCCGAGGTCGCCCGGGCCGTGCGCATCCCTGTCGCCACTGGCGAGCGCCTGACCACCAAGGCTGAGTTCGGCGCGGTGCTGCGCGCGGGCGCGGCCTCGATCCTGCAACCTGCGCTGGGGCGGGCGGGCGGCATCTGGGAGGTGAAGAAGATCGCTGCCATGGCCGAGGTCTTCGGCGCGCAACTGGCCCCGCATCTTTATGCCGGGCCGGTCGAATGGGCCGCGAATATCCATCTGGCAGCCTCGATCCCCAACCTGCTTATGATCGAGTGCATCGGGACCGGTGGTGCGTTTCATTTGCCATTGATCGGCCATACCCTGCGCGTCGAAGATGGCTTCGTTACGCCGCCCGATGCGCCAGGGCTTGGCATCAGTTTCGACGAAGCCATGGCCCGCGCGCATCCGTTTGCGGGCGGGGGTCTGCATCTGGAGATGCAGCAGGCACCCTGCGACTATCAGCATGGAAACAGCTTTGAAGGGGGGGCGCCAAGAACCTGATTATGTCGTTTGGCACGAAGTATAGGTTGCAACTGCACCTCGCGTCGGTTTCAATCTGAAAAGGGTCGAATTTGGCCGCGATCTGCGCAAGCTATGGGCGCGGAATAAGAATATCCCTCGGCAAAGAGGCCAGAACAACAAAAGCCGATCCAATCCAACACGGGAGACACAAATGACCGACCAGAAAAGCAACGCACCAAAGGTGCACCACGCAGCGAAGCGTTACGCCCAGGAATGCCGGAAAGGACAGCTCAGCCGCCGCGAATTCATGACCCGCGCCACCGCGCTTGGGGTGGCCGCGCCCGCCGCCTACGGCCTGCTGGGGCTTGCGGCACCGGAAGCGAAAGCGCAGACCCCGCAAATGGGCGGTACACTGCGCATCCAGATGGATATCAAGGCACAGCGTGACCCGCGCACCTGGGACTGGTCGGAACTGGCCAATGTCTGCCGCGGCTGGCTTGAATACCTGGTCAGCTATGAACGCGATGGCTCGGTCCAGCCCGTGCTGCTGGAAAGCTGGGAGGCCAATGACGACGCCACCGAATTCACGCTGAATGTGCGCCCCGGCGTAAAGTGGAACAATGGTGATGACCTGACGGCGGAACATGTCGCCCATAACATCGAGCGCTGGTGCGATGCCTCGGTCGAGGGCAACTCGATGGCCGGGCGCATGAGCTCGATTTCCGAGGATGGCAAGCTGCGTGACGGGGCTATCGAAATCGTCGATGACCTGACCCTGCGGCTGCATCTGTCCAGCCCCGATATCGCGATCATCGTCAATATGACCGATTACCCGGCGGCAGTTGTGCACCCCTCTTTCACCGGTGATGACCCGGTCGCCAACCCCATCGGCACCGGCCCCTACCGCCCGGTCAGCCATGACACCGGCATCGGTGCCGTGATCGAACGCAACCCCGATCACACATGGTGGAACGAAGGCAATGGCGCGTATCTCGACCGGATCGAGTTTGTCGATCTGGGCACCGACCCGGCAGCCTGGATGGCCGCAGCCGAGGGTGGCGAGATCGACATGACCTATCAGACCACGGGCGATTTCGTCGATCTGCTGGAAATGATCGGCATGCCCGCGACCGAGGCCATCACTGCTGCGACCCTTGCCGTGCGCTTCAATCAGGACAATGCGCCCTATGACAATGTCAATGTCCGCCGGGCGCTGCAAATGGCAGTGGACAATCAGATCGTACTGGAACTCGGCTATAACGACCGCGGTACAGTCGCCGAAAACCACCATGTCTGCCCGATCCACCCGGAATATGCCGATATCGGCGCCACTCCATTTGATCCGGGCGAAGCCCGGGCGATGATCGAGGCCGAAGGTCTGGGTGATCATGAGTTCGAGCTGATCTCGATTGATGATGACTGGCAGGCGGCTACCTGCGACAGCGTCGCCGCACAGATCAGGGCTGCAGGCATCAACATCAAGCGCACCATTCTTCCGGGTGCGACCTTCTGGAATGACTGGCTGAACTACCCGTTCTCCTCGACCGAATGGAACATGCGCCCTCTGGGCGTGCAGGTGCTGAACCTGGCTTATCGCTCGGGGGTGGCATGGAATGAGGCCGGCTTCGCCAATGCCGAGTTCGACGCGCTTCTGGACCAGGCCAATGGTATCCCGGACGCCGATGAACGCCGCGAGGTCATGGCGCAAATCCAGCAGCTCATGCTTGATGAGGGGGTTCTGATCCAGCCCTATTGGCGCTCGCTCTACCGCAATGCGCGCCCCAATGTCCTGAATGCGGAAATGCACCCGACCTTCGAGGTGCGCTATCAGAGCTACGGGCTGTCCTGAACCGGTAGCCTTCGCGCGGCGGTTAACCCCGCCGCGCCACCCCGCTTTGCCAAGAAAGTCAACGCGCCTCACCGGTGCCCCAGAAGACAGGAGGCAGGATGCTACTCTTCCTAGCCCGCCGTATCGGCGTAATGCTGTTCACGGCCCTGTGCCTGACCTTTGTGGTCTTCTACCTGACCAACCTGCCAGCGAAGCTGGAAACACTGGCCAAGACCCAGGCGGGCTCGCGTATCTCGGATGCCGAGGTCGCCAGCTGGTTGGATCGCAACGGCTACAACCAACCCATGTTGACGCGCTATGGCGAGTGGCTGGGGGTGGTGCCCGGCTGGACGCGGGAAGAGGCCGATGGGGGCATGACAGGGCGCTGCTATCGGCTCGCCGATATCTCCGAACCCGGTGCGGCACCGGACCGCTGCGGGTTGTTGCAGGGCTATTGGGGGAATTCGACCCGCTTCCGGGCCGATGTGGCCGATGTGATCACGGCGCGACTGGGGGCGACGGGCATTCTGATGCTCTGGGTGCTGATCGTCATGGTGCCGATGGCACTGCTCGTGGGCGTGCTAGCGGGCATGCGCGAGGGCTCACGGACGGACCGGTCGCTTTCGACCTTTGCCATCGCTTCAACCGCGACGCCCGAATATGTCTCGGGGGTGGTTTTCATCGCCCTGCTGGCGTCTTCGGCGGTCGGGATATCGCCGCTGCTGGTCAGTTGGGGCGTGATCGAGGGGCCGGTGCTGTTTCAGGGCAATGCCCGTTCGGCGCTGGAGAAGATCACCTTCTGGAATTTCTTTCTGCCAGTGATGACCATCGCGCTTTACGGCATGGGCTATGTCGCACGGATCACGCGGGCCTCCATGACCGAGGTGATGACGCAGCAATATATCCGCACGGCGCGGCTCAAAGGGGTCAGCTTTCCGAATATCGTGCTGCGCCATGCGCTCAGGAACGCACTGATCGCGCCCTTCACGGTGATCATGCTCCAGATCCCGTGGCTTTTGAACGGCGTGGTGATCGTCGAGGTGCTGTTCAGCTACCCCGGTTTCGGCTGGGTGCTGTTCGAGGCCGCGGCCAATAATGATATCGAGCTGCTGCTCGCGGCCTCGGTGGTGGCTGTGGTGGTGGTTCTGCTGACGCAACTCATTTCGGATATCGGGTATGTCTATCTCAACCCGCGTATCCGTATTTCCTGATCGGGGGCAGGCATGACAGACCCACTCACCTGGCCCGGCATCTTCGCCCAACTTGGCCTCCAGCTCTGGCCGGTTTGGATCGCAATTGTGTTGCTGTTTGCTGTCTCGATCAGCTTCAAGCGCCACCTTGGCCTCTATGGCAAGCTCTTTGACTCCACGATCGGCATGTTCGGCTTCACGCTGGTCATGTTCTGGGTCTTCACTGCGCTCTTTGCCGATCTGATCGTGACCCACGACCCGCTGGCGCAATTCTCGGGCATGCGCAACGCAGGCCCGGGCTCTGCCTTGCGCGACCCGGCGGGGGGCTACCCGCATTTCCTGCTCGGGGGTGATGCGCTGGCGCGCGACGTGTTCTCGCGCATGGTCATGGGCGCGCGCGAGGTGCTGCGCATCGCGCCCTTCGCCGCGATGATCTCCTTCATGATCGGCATCTCGCTGGGCCTGCCGGCGGGTTATATCGGCGGCAAGCTCGACACTGGCCTGACCTTCGTTGCCAATCTCGTGCTGGCCTTCCCGGTGATCCTGCTGTTCTTCCTGCTGGTTGCGCCCGAAATCCAGAACACCGCAATCCCGCGGGTGATGGCGGGCTTCCTGTTCCTGATGCCGGTGCTGTTCTTCACGGTGCTGCTCAATGCGCGCTTCTTCACCCAGCCCATGAAGCGCAACCTCTATGTCGGTGCCGTGGTGATTGTAGGGCTCTGGGCCTATTCTGGGCTGGCCTTCAATGCCGATCCGTTCGGCGTCTGGGGCATGTCACCGAACCTGCTGAACGTGTTTGTTGCCGTGGTCTTCGTCAATGCGCCCACGGTCTTCCGGATCGTGCGCGGCATTACCATGGACATCAAGACCCGCGATTATGTCGCAGCCGCCCAGACCCGCGGCGAAGGGCCGTGGTATATCATGATGTGGGAAATCCTGCCCAATGCGCGCGGGCCGCTGATCGTCGATTTCTGCCTGCGCATCGGCTACACCACCATCCTTCTGGGCACGCTCGGCTTCTTCGGTCTCGGTGTCGCGCCCGAAAGCCCCGACTGGGGCTCGACCATCAACCAGGGCCGCCGCTTGCTGACGGTCTACCCCCATGCCGCGCTGGCACCCGCGCTGGCACTTATGTCGCTCGTTCTCGGCCTCAATCTGCTGGCAGACGGGCTGCGCGAAGAGAGTTTGAAAGACTGATGCATTTTCTTGCCGGAAATACTCCACGGGGGTGCGGGGGTGTGAAACCCCCGCTCCTGCCCTCACAGCGGGAGCGCGAGCTATGACCGAATGGGACCCTTCGAAGCCGATTCTCGAAATCGAGAACCTCTCGATCTCCTTCTTCACCCGCGCCCGCGAAATTCCGGCGGTGATGGATTTCTCCTGCACGGTCATGCCCGGCGAGGCGATGGGGCTGGTGGGCGAATCCGGCTGCGGCAAATCCACCGTGGCGCTGGGTGTAATGCAGGATCTGGGCGTGAATGGCCGGATCGTCGGTGGCACCATAAAGTTCAAGGGGCGCGATCTGAACACCATGAGTGCGGCCGAACTGGCGAAAATTCGCGGCTCGGAAATCGCCATGATTTATCAGGAACCCATGGCCTCGCTGAACCCGGCAATGAAGATCGGGCGACAACTGATGGAAGTGCCGATGATCCATCAGAACATGCAGGCAGGGCAGGCCCGCGCCCGTGCCCGCCAGCTTGTCGCCGATGTGCGTCTGCCCGACCCCGACCGCATCCTCGATGCCTATCCGCACCAGCTTTCGGGGGGGCAGCAGCAGCGCATCGTCATCGCGATGGCGCTGATGGCCAACCCTACGCTCTTGATCCTGGATGAGCCGACCACCGCGCTCGACGTGACGGTCGAGGCCGGGATTGTCGATCTGGTCAAGGATCTGGGCCGGAAATACGGCACATCGATGCTGTTCATCAGCCACAATCTCGGTTTGGTGATGGAGACCTGCAACCGGCTCTGCGTCATGTATTCGGGCGAGGCGGTCGAGACCGGGAACATCACCGACGTGTTCAACAAGATGCGCCACCCCTATACGCAGGCGCTGTTCCGGGCGATCCCGTTGCCCTCGGCCTCCAAGACCGCGCGTCCTCTGCGCGCGATTCCGGGCAATTTTCCACTGCCGCATGAGCGCCCGCCGGGCTGCAATTTCGGACCGCGCTGCGACTACTTCAAGTCTGGACACTGCGATGCCAAGGATATCGCCATGTCAGAGCTTCCGGGCGATGACCGCCATGAAAGCCGCTGCCTGCGCATCGACGAGATCGACTGGGATGCGGCATGGGAAAGCACCGAGCAGGCCGAGGCCACGTCCATTGGCGATGTCGTCCTCAAGATGGATGATGTGCGTAAATACTACGAAGTGGCTGCCTCGGCCCTGTTTTCAGGTGGCGAGACCAAGGTCGTCAAGGCCAACGAGACGCTGAGTTTCGACGCGCGCGAGGGCGAGACACTGGCCATTGTGGGCGAGTCCGGCTGCGGCAAGTCCACCTTTGCCAAGGTGCTGATGGGGCTCGAGACGGCATCGGGTGGCAAGATCATGCTGTTTGACGAGAATGTGCAATCCACCCCCATTCAGCAACGCAATACCGACACGGTGTCCTCGTTGCAGATGGTGTTCCAGAACCCGTTCGACACGCTCAACCCGTCCATGACCGTCGGTGCCCAGATCATCCGCGCGCTAGAGATCTTCAAAGTGGGCCGGACGCCAGCCGAGCGCAGGCAGCGGATGCTTGAACTTCTCGATCTGGTGAAACTGCCGCGTGCCTTCGCCGAACGGATGCCGCGCCAGCTTTCGGGCGGGCAGAAACAGCGCGTGGGCATTGCGCGCGCATTTGCGGGTGATGCGAAAGTGGTGGTGGCCGATGAGCCGGTCTCTGCGCTCGATGTTTCGGTGCAGGCCGCAGTCACCCAGCTTCTGATGGATATCCAGCGCAAGAACGGCACGACGCTTTTGTTCATCAGCCATGACCTTTCGATCGTGCGGTATCTGTCTGACCGGGTCATGGTCATGTATCTGGGCCATGTGGTCGAGCTTGGCACCACCGATCAGGTCTTCGCGCCCCCCTATCACCCCTATACCGAGGCGCTGCTGTCTGCCGTGCCGGTGGCCGATACTACCGTGCAGAAAAAGCGCATCGTGCTGGAAGGTGACATCCCCTCGGCCATGAACCCGCCACCGGGTTGCCCGTTCCAGACGCGCTGTCGCTGGAAATCGGACGTGCCCGGAGGTTTGTGTGAAACCGAGGTGCCGCCGATGCGCAAGCTTCCGGAGGGACATCAGATCAAGTGCCATCTTGCAGATGATATTCTCGCGCGGATGGAGCCTGTCTTTACCCTCAGCAACGAAGCTGCCGAGTAGGGGCTGCGCGCGATGCAATTTTCCGGCTTTCGTATTCTGAAGGAAGGGCTCGCGGGCAACCGCGGCTGGAAGCCGCATTGGCGCAAGCCCGACCCCAAGCCAGACTATGACATGCTTATCATCGGGGGTGGCGGGCATGGTCTGGCGACGGCGTATTACCTCGCGAAGAACCACGGGCTGACCAATATCGCCGTGCTGGAGAAAGGCTATCTCGGCGGCGGTAATATCGGGCGAAACACCACCATTGTGCGTGCCAATTACTTCCTGCCCGGCAATTCCGAGTTCTACAGCCATTCACTCAAGCTCTGGGAGGGGCTGGAGGACGAGCTGAATTACAACGTGATGCATTCGCAGCGCGGGCTGATCAACCTGTTCCATTCGGACGGACAGCGCGACGCTTTCGCCCGGCGCGGCAATGCGATGCTGGCGCAGGGTGATGATGCGATCCTGCTGGACCGCGAGGGGGTGCGCGCGATCCTGCCCTATCTCGATTTTGAGCAAGCGCGGTTTCCGATCTATGGCGGGCTCTATCACAAGCGCGGCGGCACGGCGCGGCACGATGCCGTCGCCTGGGGCTATGCGCGCGGGGCCGACCAGCGCGGCGTCGATCTGATCGAGAATTGCGAGGTGACGGGCATTTCGGTTGAGAGCGGGCGCGTGACTGGCGTGTCAACCACCCGCGGCGAGATCCGCGCGCGCAAGGTGGGGATCGTGACCGCCGGACGCACATCTCAGGTCGCCGCCATGGCCGGGCTGCGCCTGCCCATCGAGAGCCACATCCTGCAAGCCTTTGTCACCGAAGGGCTCAAGCCCTGCATCGATCATGTGATCAGCTTCGGCATGGGGCATTTCTATATCAGCCAGTCCGACAAGGGCGGGCTTGTCTTTGGGGGTGATCTCGATTTCTACCCATCCTATGCCGCGCGCGGCAACCTGCCCGGCGTCGAGCAGGTGATGGAGGCGGGCATGGCGCTGATGCCGATGATCGGGCGGGCGAAGGTGCTGCGCTCCTGGGGCGGGATCATGGACATGACGCCCGATGGCTCGCCGATCATCGACCGCACGCCCATCGAGGGGCTCTATCTCGATGCAGGCTGGTGCTATGGCGGGTTCAAGGCGGTACCTGCCTCGGGCTGGTGCATGGCGCATCTGATGGCCACCGATCAGCCCCACCCCGTCGCGCGCCGCTACCGTCTTGACCGCTTTGCCACGGGCCATCTTCTCGATGAAGAGGGCAAGGGCAGCCAGCACAATCTGCATTGAGGTCCGATCATGTATTTGCCCTGCCCCTGCTGCGGATGGCGAGATATGCGCGAGTTCACCTGTATCGGGGCAGCGGACTATTGCGACCGCCCGGAAGCGGATGCGCCGCCTGAAGCGTGGGACAATTACCTTCACCTGCGCGACAACCCGGCAGGGCCCGCGCGTGACCTGTGGTACCACGCCCCCTGCGGCACATGGCTGGAGGTCGCGCGTGATACCGTGACGCACGCTGTCACGGGCAGCACCGCCGTGGAGGAGGCAGGATGAAGCGCCGGGTGACAGGGGGCAGTGCTTTGGACCGCGGGCGTGCGGTTCGCTTCCACTTCGACGGGCGCGAGATGACAGGCTGCAGGGGCGACACACTGGCCTCGGCGCTGCTGGCCAATAATGTGCGGCTGATGGGGCGATCCTTCAAGTATCACCGCCCGCGCGGAGTGCTGACGGCTGGCAGTGAAGAGCCCAATGCACTGGTCGAGTTGAAGCGCGACGGGACGTTTCACCCCAATATCCGCGCCACGCTGCAGGAATTGCATTCCGGGCTGGAGGCGCGGGTGCAGAATTGCTGGCCCTCGGTCCGGCACGATGTGATGGCCGTCAATGACCTGTTCGCGCCTTTCCTGAGTGCAGGGTTTTATTACAAGACCTTCATGTGGCCGCGCGCCTTCTGGGAGCGGCTCTACGAGCCTGTCATTCGCCGTGCCGCCGGTTTGGGCCGCTTGCCGCGCGCCCATGATGAGAGCCTGCACGAGCGCGCATTTGCCTTTTGTGACCTGCTGGTGATCGGGTCTGGCCCGACTGGGCTGATGGTTGCGCTGACGGCGGGTCGCGCGGGGGCGGATGTGATCCTCGCCGAAGAAGACCGCCAGATGGGTGGGCGTTTGCTGTCACAGGCCGGGCAGATTGACGGGCAGGGGGCAGAGGACTGGGTGCAGGGGGTGCTGGCGGAACTGACCGCCCTGCCCAATGTCCGCCTCATGCCGCGCACGAGTATTTTCGGCACCTATGATGGCGGGGTGTTCGGCGCTTTGGAGCGCGTCGGCCAGCATCTGGCCGAACCGGGGCTTGCGCCGCGCGAATGCTACTGGCGGATCACGGCGAGGCGCGCAATCCTTGCCAGTGGCGCGCTCGAGCGACCGATTGCGCATCCCGGCAATGACCGTCCGGGGGTGATGCTGCTGAGTGCTGTCGCCAGCTACTGGCACCGCTGGGCGGTTGATCCGGGGCGCGTGGTGGTGTTTGGCAATAATGACCATGCGCTGGCAAGTGCTCAGGTGCTGGCCGATCAGGGCATGCAGATCGCCGCCTATATCGACCCGCGTGAGGATGTCGCGGGCGATACCCCCTTCCCGTTCCACAGCGGGGGCGAAGTGGTGGCTACGCGGGGTCGGCATGGCTTGCGTGAGGTCACGATTCGCGTACGCGGGCGTGAAAGCCGGATTGCCTGCGACACACTCGCGCTCTCGGGGGGCTGGAACCCGACATTGGCGCTGACGTGCCACCATGGCGCGCGCCCGGTCTGGGACGAAGCGATTGCGGCGTTCGTGCCGCGCCCCGGCATGGTGCCGGGGCTGGAGGCCGCCGGGGCCGCGCGGGGGCGTTTCTCGATTGCCGCCTGTCTGGCCGATGGGGTGGAGGCCGCGCAGGCCGCGCTTGCAGAGTTGGGCCTCAAAGCCCCTGACATGGTCTTGCCGGAGGCCGAGGACAGTGCCTATGCGCTCCGCCCACTCTGGCAGGTAAAGGCAAAGGGGCGGGCATGGCTGGATTTCGCCAATGATGTGACCACCAAGGATGTGACGCTCGCAGCACAAGAGGGGTTTGCCTCGGTCGAGCATATGAAGCGCTACACCACGCAAGGGATGGCGCCCGATCAGGGCAAGTCGTCGAATATGGGCGCGCTGGCAGTGCTGGCCGACGCGACAGGTGGCAGCATTCCGGAGACGGGCACCACCACCTTCCGGCCGCCCTTCGTGCCGGTCAGCATCGGGGCGCTTGGGGCCGGGGCGAAGGGCGCAGGGTTCCGGCCCGAGCGGCGCACGACTTCGGACGCGCAGGCCCGCGCGATGGGTGCGCCGATGATCGAGGCGGGGTTGTGGTACCGGCCCAGCTATTTCCCGCAAGCGGGTGACGCGGACTGGCGCACGGCCTGCAACCGCGAAACGGGCTTTGTCCGACAGACGGTCGGGGTCTGCGATGTCTCGACGCTGGGCAAGATCGCCGTGCAGGGGCCGGATGCGGGGCGGTTTCTGGATTTTGTCTATACCGGCACCATGTCGCGCCTTGCTGTCGGGCGCGTCCGCTATGGGCTGATGCTGCGCGAGGATGGCCATGTCATGGATGACGGGACCTGCGCGCGACTGAACGAGCATGACTATCTGGTGACGACCACCACCGCTGCCGCAGGCGAGGTGATGCAGCACCTAGAATTCGTGCAGCAGGCATTCTGCCGGGGCTGGCAGCTGCGCCTCGCCTCTGTGACCGAGAATTGGGCGCAGATGGCGGTTGCCGGGCCGCTGGCGGGCGAGGTACTGGGCCATGTTCTGGGCGAGGTGCCGGACCTGCCCTTCATGGGGTATTGCCCTGTGCAGATCGGGGCGGTGGCAGGGCGGCTGTTCCGCATCTCTTTCAGTGGCGAAAAAGGCTATGAACTCGCGGTGCCTGCCCGCTTCGGGGCCGACCTGTTCCGCCATCTGGTAGCGCTGGCCGAGGGGCTCGGGGGCGGTGCCTACGGGATGGAGGCGCTCAATGTGTTGCGTATCGAGAAGGGCTTCATCACCCATGCCGAGATCGACGGGCGTGTGACGGCGTTCGACCTTGGTATGCAGGGAATGATGTCGAGCAAGAAGGATTTCATCGGGCGCGCTGCAAGCCAGCGCCCCGGTCTGACCGGCCCCGAGCGGATGCAACTGGTCGGCCTGCGCCCGTCCGACCCGCAAGCCGGGATCGCGGCGGGGGCGAGCCTTTTCCAGCCCGATGCCCCGGCAACGGCGGCCCATGTCGAGGGGCATGTGACATCGGCCTGCTACTCGCCGACGCTCGGGACATGGCTGGGGCTGGCTCTGGTCGTGAACGGGCGCGCAAGGCATGGCGCGCGGTTGCGGCTGGAGGACGGGTTGCGGGGCCAGCGCTGCGAGGTCAGCCTGTGCGACCCGGTATTCTTCGACCCAGAGGGAGGGCGGATGCGTGATTGAGCTGTCTGCAAGTGACCCTTTCGCCGGGCTGCACCTGCCGTTGGTCCATGGTGCCGCACGGCTGGACTCGGTGCCGCCTGTGCGCATCACGGCGATTGCCCCCTTGCCCGGCCAGACCGAGGCGCTGGCAAGCGCGCTTGGCGGCTTTCCGGCGCCGGGTGAAGTGCTGGACACGACACTGCGTCTGGTCTGGGTCGGGCGCGGGCAGGCCTTTGCCTTTGGTGAAGGCCTGCCCGAGGGGCTGGAACGCCATGCCGCGCTGAGCGATCAGTCCGACGGCTGGGCCGGTGCGCAACTGGAGGGCGCGGATGCGCAGGCCGTGCTGGCGCGGCTGGTCGCGATGGATCTGCGCGCGCTGGCGGTGCCTTCCTCGGTGCGCACGCTGCTGGGGCATCTGCCGCTCCTGCTGGTGAAGCAGAGTGAAACCGCTTTCGATCTGTGGACCTATCGCTCCATGGCAGGCAGTCTGTCGCATGAGCTTGACCGCGCCATGCGCATGGTCGCCGCCAGACGTGCGCTGGCATGACGGCGGATGAGATCATCGCGCATTTTGACCTTTCGCCGCACCCCGAGGGCGGCTGGTATCGGCAGACCTGGGTGGCCGAGAGTATTCTGGCGCGGATGGAGCCGGTCTTTACCCTTTCGCCCGCCAAGGTCCGCTGAGCGCCCGCCCGCCTAGGCACCGCGCGCGGGCGCGGGTCAGACCTGGTGATGTGGGAAAACGCTGTGTTTCCCCTTCATGGATAATAAGCGCCTGTTTTTGTGTGACGGTTGGATAATTTTTCCATAACATAAACCGGTTACGAGACCGTTTTGTCGTGATCCCAATTCATTCGTTGACGCTTCGCGCGGCCATTCTGTGGTGCGTTTCCTTGCGCGTTGTGTTGTGGTTGTATCAAGGAGAGAGGTGATGAGTTCATCCAAAGCCGCAAAATATGACGACAAGGCCGCGAAGTATTTGGAAAAGGCCGCAAGCGCGTCCAGCCCGAAAAAGGCCGCGAAATACGAGGCCAAGGCAGAGAAATACGAGGCCAAGGCAGAGAAATAAGACGATAAGTCTTCGTGCAAGTCAGCCAGCAAATGCGACAAGGCCGAACAGAAGGCCGCGAAATACGAGGCCAAGGCCGAAGCCAAGGCCCAGAAATACGAAGCCAAGGCCGAAAAATACCTGCAAAAGGCCGAAGACGCTTCCAGTTCCAAGAAGGCCGCGAAATACGAGGCCAAGGCAGAGAAATACGAGGGCAAAGCCGCCAAGGTCTTCGAGAAATACACAGCCAAGGGCAACAAATATCTGGAGAAACACTGCGAGCGGGATGACGATGGCGATAACGGCGATGATGATGACGCCTTCGCCTGCCCGGATGTCATCTCGGACTGGAATGCCCTGACCGGGGATGAACCGGTCGATTTCATGCTGGTCTATTTCGAAAAACCCGATGGTGACCTGTTTAGCGTCAAGGTCGAGGCCGGCGAGACCGGCAAGGGGTTCAGCCATTCGGACGACCTGTCGGGGCTGGATGATATCCATTTCGAATGCTGCCTGCGCGATCTGACTGCCTATCTCAAGACCAAGGAAGAACTTGAACTGGAAGATGCCATGCCGATCGGGATCAAGCTGGTCGGCCCCGAGACGGAAATGGTCAAGGGCATTGGCGGCTTGCCGCTGGATGACGCCGATACCGACGGCAATGATGCCGATTTCGATCTGCTCGAACTTGGTCAGACCTTCGACGATTTCGACTATTGGCTGTTTGTTGACGGCAATTACACTCATGAAGACTGCCCCTTCCTCGATGAAGAGGAAGAAGAGGAAGACGAAAGCTACCTCAGCCCCTGATCGCTGCGGGAAATGACCACGACGCCGCGCGTTCCGGCCTTTGGCCGGGGCGGCGTCGTGGCTTTCCCTCTGGCCGCGTCCGGTCTGTCCGGCAGGTCACCCCCATGCCGGAAACTGTTGTGTTTATGCGCCAAGCTACGGCACATTCCGGAAAGCAGTCAGGGGAAAGGGGCATCATGCTGGAGCGGCAGGAAATGTTCATCGCATTGGCGAGCGTGCGCCATTTCGGCCGCGCGGCCGAAAAGCGCGGGGTGACGCAGCCCTCGCTTGCAGCGGCAATCAAGCAGTTGGAGGGCGAATTGGGCGTGCAGCTTGTCTGGCGCGGTTCGCGCTTCGAAGGGCTGACGGCCGAAGGGGCGCGGGTGCTGGACTGGGCAGCGCCCGCAGGGGATCGTGCCCGCGCATCACTGGCAGGCAGCGCGCAGCCTTGGCGAATGGACGCTTGTGGGTTGCACTGTCTCGCCAGGTTTTCGCTTCGAAGGGTTCGACCTCGCCCCGCCGGATTTCGACATTCCCGACCAGTGAAGCCCGATCAGTTATGCTTGACGCGCGCGCCAAGTGACCGTAAAGCAGCGTGGTCTGCCGCCGGGAATCGGTTGCGGACCCATTTGCCTTGGCTGGCCTGAACACTTCGACAGGAAATGCGCCGCAAGCGAATGGTCGCGATGACAAGCGAGACCTATCTCTGGCGGGCACTGCGGTGGACCCGGACGAAGACCAGAGCTCTTGGCCCGCCACACCTGCACAGGGCAACTGTGCGCATGAGAGAGGACCAGCGATGAACCTGATCGCTAAGATTGAAGCCGAGCAGATCGCGGAGCTTGGCAAGGATATCCCGGATTTCAAGGCCGGTGACACCATCCGCGTGGGATACAAGGTGACCGAGGGCACGCGCTCTCGTGTCCAGAACTTCGAAGGCGTCTGCATCGGGCGCAAGGGTGGCAACGGGATCGGCGCCTCCTTCACCGTGCGCAAGATTTCCTTCGGCGAGGGTGTGGAGCGTGTGTTCCCCCTCTATTCGACCAATATCGACAGCATCACCGTGGTCCGTCGTGGCCGAGTGCGTCGCGCCAAACTCTACTACCTGCGCGACCGTCGCGGCAAATCGGCCCGTATCGCCGAGAAAACCAACTACCGTCCGCTGGACAGCAAAGCCTGAGGAGTGGCGCGATGAAAGCCGACACGCATCCCGAGTATCACCTGATCAATGTCAAGCTGACCGATGGCACCATCGTCCAGATGAAATCGACCTGGGGCAAGGAAGGCGAGACCCTCTCGCTTGACATCGACCCGTCGGTTCACCCTGCCTGGACAGGCGGCGGCACGCGCCTGATGGACACCGGCGGCCGGGTCTCGAAATTCAAGAACAAATATGCCGGGCTTGGCTTCTGAGCCTGCCGTATATGGGTTTGGAAGGGCGCGGGTTTCCGCGCCCTTCTCTTTTGGAAACAAGGATTTAAGAGCGGAATTCTCGCCCTTGTAACTGCCGCGAGAGCAGCCTAGACCGACCAAAAGGCAAATGGGCAGGGCTGACAGATGGCGCATATCATCGTCGTGGGCAATGAAAAGGGCGGCTCGGGAAAATCAACTGTCTCGATGCATGTCACGGTCGCGCTTGCGCGGGCCGGGATGCGCGTGGGGGCGATGGATCTCGACCTGCGGCAACTCAGTTTCGGACGCTATATCGAGAATCGGCGCAACTGGATGGCCCGCAAGGGCGTTGATCTGCCTATGCCACATTTTGAGCCGCTGCCGGAGCCATCTCAATTCGATCTGCCCGAGGGCGCGGCGCTGCAGGATGCGCGCATGGGGGCTGCGCTGGAGGTGCTGCAGCCGCATTCCGACATCATCGTGATTGATTGCCCCGGCTCTCATACAAGGCTCAGCCAGTTCGCGCATTCCGTAGCGGACACATTGATCACCCCGATCAATGACAGTTTCATCGACTTCGATCTGCTGGCCCGCACCGACCCCGAGACAGGGGCCGTGCTCGCGCCGTCGATCTATTCCGAGATGGTCTGGAAAGCACGTCAGAACCGTGCCCAGGCAGGATTGCAGCCGCTGGACTGGATCGTGCTGCGCAACCGGTTGGGCACAACCGCCATGCATAACAAGCGCAAGGTGGGTGATGCACTTGCATCCTTGTCGCAGCGCATCGGTTTTCGGATCGCCCCTGGTTTCAGCGAGCGAGTGATCTTTCGTGAATTGTTCCCCAAGGGACTGACCCTGTTGGATCTGCCTGATCTGGGAAGCGACAGCATGGCTCTTTCGCATGTTGCCGCACGTCAGGAATTGCGTGAACTGGTGCAGACGTTGCGGCTGCCGCTGCGTCGACTCAGTGCCTGAAACAGCTTTGCTTCGGAAGCTTTGCTTCAAGATTGGTGGCCAGACCCTCGATCCGGGCATCAATGATCGGGTCGCGTGCTTCGCTGCGGTTGCGACTCAGCAGACTGCCAAGACTGAAGCCGGATTTGATAAGGTCGGGTGTGCTGCCGCCTGTGTCTGTGTGGGACATCGCGTCTTCCCCTGTCTTGCCTGTTAACCTTTGTTAACACCGGTTCCGGGCAGGAATATGGCGCAAGGGTGGCAAGGCTTCGGCGGGGTGGCCAGACCCCTATGCGTGCCCGCTCAGGGCGAGATCAGGAACAGCGTGATGACGGGGAACGCAACCAGAATCACGACGCGGATGAGATCCGACGCCACAAAGGGCAGAACGGCCCGGTAAGTATCAGTGATCCGGGTCTTTGGGTCCATCGCGTTGATGACGAAGAGGTTCATCCCCACGGGCGGCGTGATCAGCCCGACCTCGACCACGATCAGCACCAGAATGCCGAACCAGATCGCGGTCATCTCGATATTCGCGCGCTCGAGCGCCAGTTGGTTTACGCGGCGCAACCCCAGCGCCTGGATTTGTTCGCGGGTCAGTTCCGCACCGGCGGCGATTGCGGCCTCGACAGACCGCAGCATCTCGGGCGCGACCTCGACGCCCGTGCGGATCGCCTCGCGCGCGCGTGCGGCGTGCAGGTCGGCCATCGAGACGAAGTTGAAATCCAGCTCCATCATGATCGGCCAGAAGATCGGGATCGTCAGCAGGATCATCGACAGGCTGTCCATCACGCAGCCGAGGATTAGATAAAAACACAGGATCAGCAGCAGCACCATCAGCGGGCTGAAGCCTGAACCGCCGACCCATGCGGCGATGCTTTGCGGCACCTGCGTCAGCGCCAGAAAGCCATTATAGAAGGCCGCGCCGAAGATGATGAAGAAGATCATCGCGCTGGATCGGGCCGTGACATAGAAGCTCTCGGCCAGCGTCTTGCGGGTCAGCCCACCATTGACCCAAGCAATCAATCCAGTGCCGAACGCGCCCACAGCCGCGCCTTCGGTTGGCGTGAACCAGCCCGCATAGATCCCGCCGACGACGAGCCCGAACACCACCATGACCGGCCAGATCTTGGCCAGTGCCTTAAATCGCTCGCGATAGGCGATGCGTGGGCGTATGCCTGCAGAATCGGGATTGAGCCGCACATAGATCGCGATCACGATCATGTAGCCCAGCGCGGCCATGATGCCGGGGATGAAGGCCGCGAGGAACAGCTTGGCGATGTTCTGTTCGGTCAGGATGGCATAGATTACCAGCACGACCGAGGGCGGAATCAGGATGCCCAGCGTGCCCCCGGCTGCGAGTGTCGCGGTCGAGAACCCACCCGCATAGCCATAGCGTTTTAATTCCGGCAGCGCGACACGGCTCATCGTGGCGGCGGTCGCCAGAGACGAGCCGCAGATCGCGCCAAAGCCCGCGCTTGAGCCAATGGCCGCCATCGCGACTCCGCCCTTGCGGTGGCCCAGCCAGCCCTCGGCGGCCTTGAACAGCGCCTGCGACATACCGCCCAGAGTGGCGAAATGGCCCATCAGCAGGAACATGGGGATGATTGACAGCGAGTAGCTGGCAAAGGTGGTAAAGGTCTCGGTCTGCAGGCGCGACAGCGGCGTGTTGGTGGTGCCCGTCACCAGTACCAGCCCGACCAGTCCGGTAATGAACATGGCCAGACCGATTGGCACGCGCAGAAAGATCAGTGTCAGCAGGGCCGGGAAGGACCACAGGCCAATCGCCATTGCAGTCAATGCTCGCCCTCCACACCTTCGCCGATGATGTCGTCGTTGCGAACCGCTTCAAGCAGCCGCACCCAGACCATATAGAGTCCCACCAGCGCAGCGACACTGGCAGCCATAAGGCAGGCCGCGTAGGGCCACCAATAGGGCAGTTCCAGCAGATATGTCGTCTGCCCGGTATTCACCCGGCGCATCATGCCCACCGACAGGCGCCACGCAATCAGCAGCAGGGTGGCAGAAAACAGGATCTCGATTGCGAGCCGCAGCCAGCGTTGGCCGCGATCCGGCAGGAAAGCAGTGAAGATGTCGACGCGCGCGTGGCCCGCCGTGATCTGGCAAAGTGGCAAAAAGCAGAAGATCGCAAAGCCCATGCCCAGTTCGGTCAGCTCATAATCACCGAAGATCGGACCGACCCCCATGCCGAGCAACGCCGTGGCCAACCCCGGAGCGATACTCTGCACAGCATCGCCATGCAGGAAGGCATTCAGTTGACGTCCAAGGATCGAGAGGCATGTCATCAACACCAGAGCTGCCAGCACCAGCCCGCCCAACAGGGCGAGTGTGCGAGACAGTCCCATTGCGATTGCGTGCATCTCGGTCTCTTTCAGCTTCTGCCTTCGAAAAGGACGGCCCCGTGATACGGGGCCGTCCTGTCAGCCGCAAGCGGCGGCAACTTAATTTTCAGCCTCATATTCCGCCATCAGTTCGCGGGCTCTGTCGATCAGGGCCTGCGCATCGATGCCGCGCCCATCCATATCTGTGACCCAGCGTTCATAGATCGGCATCGCGCGCTCGCGCCAGACCTCGGCCTCGTCAGCAGAGATGGTAACGATATTGTTGCCAAGCTCTTCTGCCATCTCGCGTCCAGGCGCGTCCCAGTCCTGCTGCGTGCCGCCCGCGAAGACCGAGAACTCCAGTCCGGAATTATTGTCGATCACCGCTTTCAGATCATCGGGAAGCGAATCGTAGCGATCCTGATTCATGGCCAGCACGAAAGTCACGGTATAGAGCATGTCGCCCTCGAACTCGGTGTGGTTTTCCACCAGTTCCGGGATGCGCAGCGAGGGGGTGACTTCCCATGGCATGATCGCGCCATTGATCACGCCGCGCGACAGGGCTTCTGGGCTCTGTGCGATGGGCATCCCGACCGGAGTGGCGCCCAGGGCTTCGAGCAGTTGCACGGTCAGGCGCGAAGGGCCGCGAACCTGCATGCCGCGCAGGTCATCGGGGCTAGTGACCGGATCTTCGGTATGGATCACACCCGGTCCATGCACCCATGTTCCGAGGATCTTGGTCTCGGAGAATTCCTCCTGCATGGATTCCTCGAACATGTGCCAATAGGCATGAGAGGCGGCGCGCGCATCGCTGACCATGAAGGGGAGTTCGAACACCTCAGTCGAGGGGAAGCGCCCCGGTGTCAGCCCGACCACGGTCCAGATCACATCAGCCGTGCCCGAGACGGCCTGATCATAGAGTTCTCCGGGCGTGCCTCCAAGCTGCATAGAGGGGAAGCGCTCCACTCGGATCCGGCCATCGCTGTCCGCTTCAACATTGTCTGCCCAGACATCGAGAATATGCATCGGCACATTGGCCTGCGCAGCAAGGAAGTGATGCAGCCTGAGTGTGACTTCTTGCGAATAGGCCGCAGGTGCGCTCAGGGTCAAGGCAAGCGCCGCACCCCCCATCAGGCCAAGAATCGGTCTGCGTTTCATGTCTTACTCCTCCCATCGATAATGTTGCATCCGCAACGATCTAAGTGAAAGCACAAGTTCCAGCATGGTGCCACTATTTTTTCGACCGAGCGGTTGATTTTTCTGTGACGCGTCCCGTCACCCGTTCCTCACGCCCCGAAATCCGGTGTTCGGGGCAGAGATTGAACCGTCTTGGCGCGTAAAAGCAAGATTTGATTCGCGACGGCGTTGCGCATCCTGTCTCTGCGCGGCATTCTGGCGGGGCAGGGGTGTGTGCAGGACATGGCAGAATGAATGTGCAGACGCAGATGCGGTTGCCGCTGGCAGGGCCGTTGCGGGCTGGCAGCTTCCTTGTAACGCTGTTCGGCGATGTTGTCGCGCCGCGCGGGGGCGAGGTTGGCATCCGCGAGGTCATCGCGTTTTGTGCCCCCTTTGGTCTGAGCGAGACCCTGATCCGAACGGCCATGTCCCGTCTGGTCGCGGCCGGGCAGGTGCAGGGTCTGCGACAGGGGCGCCGGAGCTATTATGCCCTGACAGATCAGGCGCGTGCCGAATACATGCAGGCCGCCGAGGTCATTTATGGCAGTCCCACCGCAACCCGCTGGCGGTTCCTGTTCTTCCCACAGGGCGGCGCGGCGCAGCATCTTGCCGCGATGTCCGACCCAGGTTTTGTGCCGCTTTCGGAACAATTCGCCCTTGGTCCGGCGCGCGGTGATGTGTCGGAGCAGGCGATTGCCTTCACCGCTGAGGCAGATGTGGTCCCCGAGGCTCTGCGAGAGATGGTCGCGCAACTCTGGTCGCTGGAGGCCTTGGCATCTGAGTATCAGAATTTCAGTGCATTGGCGCGGCAGATCGACCGGCTCGAGGCGCCTGAACCCGGTCACGCGCTGGCGCTGCGCGTGCTTTTGGTTCACGCCTATCGCGAGATCGCGCTGCGCGACCCGCGTTTGCCGACGGCAACACTGCCTGCCGACTGGCCCGGCCATGCCGCCCGCAAGGATTTCGCCGCGCTCTATCTGCGGCTCAGCCCGGCGGCTGATTCGGCGGCAGCGCGGCAGTTTGCCTCGGCGACCGGGGCGTTGCCGCAGGCAACCCCCGCGACGCGCGCACGACGGTCAATGCTTCAACGTATCGTGTCTGAATGAAAAAAGGGAAAAGGGCGGAAGCTCACGAAAAGCATCACAAGAAATCTGTAATATTTCTTGGAAATGTGATGCTTTTGGATTAATCTTCGACCAATCGGTCGAGTTTCGGCGTCATCTGCTTTGGGAGGAGCATCCGTGCCGCACGCATTCATCTGTGATGCCCAGCGCACCCCGGTCGGTCGCTATGGGGGCGCATTGTCGTCGGTCCGGGCCGATGATCTGGCGGCGGTTCCCCTGCGCGCCCTGATTGCGCGGCGACCGGATCTGGATTGGGCGCAGGTCGAAGATGTCATGTATGGCTGTGCGAATCAGGCTGGTGAAGACAATCGCAATGTCGCCCGTATGGCAGCACTCCTGGCGGGCCTGCCGGCGGAGGTGCCCGGGCTCACGGTCAATCGGCTTTGCGCTTCGGGGCTCGATGCCGTCGGGATGGCGGCGCGTGCGATCCGCGCGGGCGATACCGGTCTGATGCTGGCAGGCGGGGTCGAGAGCATGAGTCGCGCGCCCTTTGTCATGCCCAAGGCGGAAGCTGCGTTCTCGCGCGCCAATGCTGTCTACGACACGACCATCGGCTGGCGTTTCGTGAACCCGAAGATGAAGGCGCAATACGGCACCCATTCCATGCCCGAAACCGCCGATAATGTGGCCGCTGACTACAATGTCTCGCGCGCCGATCAGGACGCGTTTGCGCTGCGCTCGCAGCAGCGCTGGGCGCGCGCGCAGGCTGAGGGGCGCTTCGCCGATGAGATTTGCCCGGTCACGATCCCGCGTCGCAAGGGTGATCCGCTGGTGATCGACACCGACGAGCACCCGCGCCCCGACACCTCGCCCGAGGCGCTGGCCAGGCTGCGCGGCATCAATGGAGAGGGGCTGAGCGTGACCGCGGGCAATGCCTCGGGCGTCAATGATGGCGCGGCGGCGCTGTTGCTGGCCTCGGAAGCGGTTGCGCGGGCGCAGGGGCTGGTGCCGCGCACCCGTGTCGTGGCCTATGCAGCGGCAGGCGTGGAGCCCCGGATCATGGGCATCGGCCCGGTCCCTGCCGTGCGCAAGGTTCTGGCGCTGGCGGGGCTGAGCATCGGCGATATCGACCTGATCGAACTCAACGAGGCGTTTGCCGCGCAGGCGCTCGCGTCCTTGCGCGAATTGGGCGTGCCCGATGACGCCGAACACGTGAACCCGAACGGCGGCGCTATTGCGATGGGTCATCCGCTGGGCGCCTCGGGCGCGCGGATGGTGGCTGCGGCAACATGGGAATTGCAGCGTCGTGGCGGGCGTTATGCGCTGTGTACGATGTGTGTGGGCGTGGGGCAGGGGGTTGCCCTGATACTGGAACGGGTCTGAGACTGGAGGTCAGGACATGTATGCACAGATGGTGAAGTCGGAGGCGACGACGGAAGACCCCGAGAAGCTCGCGGCCTTTCAGGCGCGCATCGACGCGGGCGAGAAGATCGAGCCGAAGGAGTGGATGCCCGAGGGCTACCGCAAGACCCTGATCCGCCAGATCGGCCAGCACGCCCATTCCGAGATCGTGGGCCAACTGCCCGAAGGCAACTGGATCACCCGCGCGCCGACGCTGGAGCGCAAGGCGATCCTCTTGGCCAAGGTGCAGGACGAGGCGGGGCATGGGCTCTATCTGTATTGCGCGGCCGAGACGCTGGGAGTGAGCCGGGATGAACTGACCGAGGCGCTCTTGTCGGGCAAGATGAAATATTCCTCGATCTTCAACTACCCGACGCTGAACTGGGCCGATATCGGGGCGGTGGGCTGGCTGGTCGACGGGGCCGCAATCATGAATCAGGTGCCGCTGCAGCGCACCTCGTTCGGACCCTACAGCCGGGCGATGATCCGCATCTGCAAGGAAGAGTCGTTTCACCAGCGCCAGGGCTATGACATCATGATGAAGATGGCCCAAGGGTCGCCGGAACAGAAGGCCATGGCGCAGGATGCGCTCAACCGCTTCTGGTATCCCTCGCTGATGATGTTCGGTCCGTCGGACAAGGATTCGGTGCATTCGGCGCAGTCGATGGCGTGGAAGATCAAGATCAACACCAATGACGAGCTGCGCCAGAAATTCGTCGATCAGACCGTGCCGCAGGCCGAATATCTTGGCCTGACCATCCCTGACCCGGAATTGAGCTGGAACGAGGAGAAGGGCGGCTATGACTTCTCCGAGCCCGACTGGTCGGAATTCTTCGAGGTGATCAAGGGCAATGGCCCCTGCAATGCCGAGCGGATGGAGGCGCGGCAAAAGGCATGGGATGAGGGGGCGTGGTTCCGTGAGGGACTGATGGCGCATGCAGCCAAGCGGGCAGCGCGCAAGATCGCAGCGGAGTGAGCGGGGGCTCTGCCCCCGCACCCCCGGAGTATTTTCAGCAAGAAAATGAAGGATCGAAATATGTCCGGTGAATGGCCTTTATGGGAGATCTTCATTCGCGGTCAGCATGGGCTGAACCACCGGCATGTGGGCTCGCTGCACGCGCCCGATGCCGAGATGGCGGTCAAACATGCGCGCGATGTCTATACGCGCCGCAACGAGGGGGTGAGTATCTGGGTCGTGCCGTCAGCGGCCATCACCGCATCGAGCCCGTCGGAAAAGGGGCCGCTGTTCGAGCCCTCAAATTCCAAGGTCTACCGTCACCCGACCTTTTTCGACATTCCCGAGGATGTGGGGAAAATGTGATGGAAACGGTGGTGAAACTGGATCTCGCCTTGTTCGAGGGGCTCTGTCGGCTTGGAGATTCGACATTGGTGCTGGGGCATCGGGTATCGGAATGGTGCGGCCATGCGCCTGTTCTGGAAGAGGACATCGCGTTGGCCAATGTGGCGCTCGATCTGATCGGGCAGACGCAGCTCTGGCTCGGGTTGGCGGGCGAGGTCGAGGGCAGGGGGCGCGATGCGGATGCGCTCGCGTTCCGCCGCGATGTCTGGGAGTTTCGCAACCTGCTGCTGGTCGAGCGGCCTAATGGAGATTTCGGCCAGACGCTGATGCGGCAATTCCTGTTCGATGCCTGGCACCAGCCGATGCTGAAAGCGCTGGAGGGGTCAAACGACGCGCGCATCGCCGAGATCGCCGCGAAGGCGGGGCGCGAGGTGGCCTATCATCTGGAACGCTCTGCCGATCTGGTGATCCGGCTGGGCGACGGTAGCGAGGAAAGCCACAAGCGGATGCAGACGGCACTCGACACGCTCTGGCCCTATACCGGCGAGATGATGGCGAGTGACGCGACCGACTGCGCGCTGGCCGAGGCCGGTGTGATGCCCGCGCCTGACAGCATCCGCCCGCAATGGGAGGCACTGGTGGGCGAAGTGCTGGGCGAGGCGACGCTGAAGGCACCCGAGAGCGCTTACATGCACAAGGGCGGCAAGCAGGGCACGCATTCCGAGCATCTGGGCCATATGCTGGCCACGATGCAATGGCTGCAGCGCGCCTATCCGGATGCCAAATGGTAAGCGTGGCGCAGGTCTGGGACTGGCTCTCGCACGTGCCGGACCCTGAGATCCCGGTGATCTCTGTCACCGATCTGGGCATCGTGCGCGATGTGTCGCTGGAGGGCGAGACCGTGGTGGTGACCGTGACGCCGACCTATTCGGGCTGCCCCGCGACCTCCGTCATCAATTTCGAGATCGAGAAGGCGCTGCGTGACAAGGGCGTGGCGGCTGTGCGGCTCGAACGCCGTCTTGACCCGCCCTGGACGACCGACTGGTTAAAACCCGAAGCCCGCGAGAAGCTGCGCGCCTATGGCATTGCGCCCCCCATCTACGGCACGCGCGCGGAAGGCGTGGTCGCTGGGCGCATCAAGCGGCTGACAGGGGCGGCGCTTGTCGTGCCTTGTCCGCGCTGCGGGTCGGAGGAGACGCAAAAGGTCAGCCAGTTCGGCTCGACGCCCTGCAAGGCCGCCTATCAATGCCGGTCCTGTCTGGAACCGTTCGACTATTTCAAATGTATCTGAGGGCCACGAGATGAGCCGATTTCACCCTTTGACAGTGACCGATGTGCTGCATGACACGCGCGATTCGGTCATCGTCACCCTGCAGGCACCCGATGCGGACGCGTTCCGCTTCATTCAGGGGCAGTATCTGACCTTCCGGCGCGAGATCATGGGGCAGGAAATCCGGCGCTCCTATTCCATCTGCTCGGGGCTTGATGACGGCCATCTGCGCGTCGGCATCAAGCGGGTCGATGGCGGCGCGTTCTCGACCTGGGCGAATGAGAACCTCGCCCCCGGAGATGTGCTGGAAGCCATGCCGCCTGCGGGCAATTTCCATGTGCCCCTCGCGCCCGATCAGGCGCGGCACTACTTGGGCTTCGCGGGCGGTTCGGGGATCACGCCGGTGCTGTCGATCATCCGCACGGTGCTGGCGCGCGAGCCCAAAAGCCGCTTCACGCTGGTTTATGCCAACCGCCAGATCAGCTCGATCATGTTCCGCGAAGAGCTGGAGGATCTCAAGAACCTCTATCTGGGGCGGCTCTCGGCGCTGCATGTGCTGGAGCAGGATGCGCAGGAGATCGAGTTGTTCACAGGCCGCGTCGATGCCGAGAAGATGGCGGCGCTGTTCACGCATTGGGTCGACCCGAAATCGGTGGATCTGGCCTTTATCTGCGGGCCAGAGCCGATGATGCTGACCATCGCGGCCGCCTTGCGCGATCACGGGCTGGAAGACAGCCAGATCAAGTTCGAGTTGTTTGCCTCGAACCAGCCGGGTCGGCTGAAGCAATCGGCGCGCGCGCAGGTACAGGCGGCGCAGGGTAGGTCCTGCGCGCTGAGTGTCACACTCGACGGCACGACGCGCAGTCTCGACCTGCCGCTCGATGGCACCTCGGTTCTGGACGCTGCACTTGGCGCAAGCCTGGATGCGCCCTTTGCCTGCAAGGCCGGAGTCTGTTCGACCTGCCGCGCCAAGGTGATCGAGGGCGAGGCCGAAATGGCCGTCAACCATGCGCTCGAGGATTACGAGGTAAGGCAGGGCTATGTGCTGACCTGCCAGTGCCTGCCCCTCTCGGATAAACTGGTGATCAGCTATGACGAATGAGACCATGCCCATAGAGGACTATCTGGCGCAGGGCGGGCGGCTGACCTCGCCCGGCAACGTGCCGCCGCGCTATCGGGGCGAGCTTTTGCGCATGATGGCATCCTTCATCGACAGCGAGATGGCGGGGTCAGCGGGCTTTGCCGATGTGATCAATGACGCGCCGGGGATCACCTCGCGTATTGCGGCTGCGCGGATCGTGCTGGAAAAGGCCGACCATGCCGAGCGGGTGCTGAAGATCATGGCCGAGTTCGGCGCGGATGTGTCGCGCTATGTGGGCACGCACCCCTGGGCCGCGCGCCTGCCGCGCGAGGCCGATATCGGCGCGGTGCGTCAGGGCGGCGATATGCGGTTGGCGGTGTTTCACTATCCGCTGACTGGCTGGGTCGATGCGGTGGTGATGAATGTGCTGCAGGGCGCTGCGGCGTTGATCCAGCTTCGCGAGTTCTCGCAGGTTTCCTACCAGCCCCTGGCAGAGTGCTTCCGCGCCATCCTGCCGCGCGAGACGCGCCATGCCGAGCTTGGGCAGGCGGGGCTTCTGAGCCTTGCGCAGGATGCCCCGGATCAGGTGCGGGCCTCGCTGGAGTATTGGCATCCGCGCGTGGCGCTGGGCTTCGGCGCGAAGGACTCCGAGCGTTTCGAGCGGTTGAAGGCGCTGGGATTGCGACATCGGTCCAATGCCGAGTTGTTGGCGGAATGGGACGCGACTGTCGCAAGGCAGCTTGCCGAATGCGGAGTGAATACCGATGCTTGACGTAAGGCAGCCCCGCGCGCTCGAAAGCTATCTCTGCGGCGCATGGCGCAAAGGGAGCGGCACGGCCAAGCCTCTGCATGATGCGGCCACGGGCGATCTGGTGGCCGAGATCGATTCCACCGGCCTCGATTTCGCCGAGGCGCTGGCCTATGGACGGAGCGCCGGTGGGGCCTTGCGCGCAATGACTGTGCACGAGCGCGCGCTGATGCTCAAGGCGCTGGGCCTCAAGCTGATGGCGCAGAAGGACGAGTTCCACGCGCTGTCGCTGGCGACCGGGGCCACGCCCAAGGATGGCCAGATCGATATCGAGGGTGGGATCGGCACGCTGCTGAATTACGCCTCGAAAGCACGGCGCGAATTGCCCAATACGCGGGTGTTGACCGATGGCGCGGTCGAGCCGCTCTCGAAGGATGCGACATTCTCGGCGCAGCATATCCTGACGCCGCTGCGCGGGGTCGCGGTGCATATCAACGCCTTCAACTTCCCCATCTGGGGAATGCTGGAGAAACTCGCGCCCAACTTGCTGGCGGGTATGCCCGCCATCGTGAAACCCGCCAGTCAGACAGCTTACCTCACCGAATTGATGGTGCGTCGGATCATTGATACCGGGTTGCTGCCCGAGGGCGCGCTGCAACTGATCTGCGGTGGTGTCGGCGATCTGCTGGATCATGTGACCGGGCAGGATGTCGTGACCTTCACCGGCTCTGCCAGCACGGGGCAAAAGCTGCGGTCGCACCCGACGATCATCCGCGAGAGCACGCGCTTCACGATGGAGGCCGACAGTCTCAACGCCTGTATCCTCGGCCCCGACGCGACGCCCGGCAGCCCCGAATTCGACTTGTTTCTACGTGAAGTGACGCGCGAGATGACCGCCAAGGCGGGGCAGAAATGCACCGCCATCCGCCGCGTCATCATTCCACGCGCGCAGGCCGGGGCCGTGCGTGATGCACTCGCGGCGAAACTGGCAGAGGTCACTGTGGGACTTCCGGCCAACTCCGCCACCCGCATGGGCGCGCTCGCAAGCCTCGACCAGCGCGAAGATGTGCGCGCCGCGATTGCGCGGCTGGCAAAAGAGGCCGAGATCGTCGCGGGCGATCCCGACAGCGTGCACGTGACAACCGGCGATGCCGAAAAGGGTGCCTTCCTTAACCCCGTCCTGCTCCATGCCGACCAGCCCATGCGCGCCGAGGCCATCCATGCGGTCGAAGCTTTCGGCCCGGTCGCCACCCTGATGCCCTATGACGATCTGGGCGAGGTCACGGGGCTTGCCGCCATGGGCAAGGGTTCGCTTGTCTCCTCGCTCTTCACCCATGCGCCCGAAGTCGCCGAAGAGGTGGTGCTGGGCCTCGCGCCTTTCCATGGCCGCGTGATGATCGGCAATCGCGACAGCGCGAGAACCTCCACCGGCCACGGCTCGCCCCTGCCGATGCTCGTGCATGGCGGTCCGGGGCGAGCCGGTGGTGGTGAGGAACTGGGCGGCATGCGTGGCCTGCACCATTACATGCAGCGCACGGCCGTGCAGGGCGCACCGCGTCTTCTGAGGGCAGTGACCGGGCGCTGGATGGACGGCGCAGAGGCGCGCAGTGACATCCACCCATTCCGCAAGTCTCTGGCCGAGTTGCGCATTGGCGACCAGCTTGTCACCGCAGCGCGCCAGGTCACGCTTGCCGATATCGAGCATTTCGCGGAATTCACCGGCGACACGTTCTATGCCCATATGGACGAGGAGGCTGCACGCGCGAATCCGTTCTTCGACGGGCGCGTGGTGCATGGCTATCTGATCGTGTCCTTTGCGGCAGGGCTCTTCGTGCAGCCTGACCCCGGCCCGGTTCTGGCCAATTACGGGATCGACAACCTGCGCTTCCTGACCCCTGTCTATCCGGACGATACCTTGCAGGTGACGCTCACCTGCAAGGAGATCAACCCCCGCGCGGAAGGCGAGTACGGGGAGGTCCGCTGGGATTGTCAGGTGCGCAACCAGAAAGCCGAGATCGTTGCGCTCTATGATGTGCTAACGATGGTTGCCAAGATCTGGCCTGCGTGAGAGCTAGCGCCGCCTGCAGGCCCGCAACTGCTGATCATACATCGCCGCGCGCGAGGCCACCCGGTCGGCAACGTCCAATAGCCATGGCTTGGAATTGTAAGACCCGCGCCTGAACCCGGCATGGCCTTCGTGATAGGCCAGATACTGATTGCGTGCGTCACTCAGCGGTACGCCGTTCCGTTCCAGCGTCTTGTTGGTATACCAGCCGATGAAATCGGTTGCGTCGTTGATATTGGTCCGCGACGCTCTCCGACTGCCTGCCTCGCGTACATATTCATCCCAAGTGCCATCCAGCGCCTGCGAGTAGCCCAGTGCCGAAGATTGTCGCCCCATCGGAATTACGCCGAGCGTATAGCGCACGGGTGTCCGGGCATCCCCAATGAAGCGGCTTTCGGCGTGAATGATGGCGGCCTGAACCGGCACAGGCACGCCCCAGCGCCGCTCGGCCGAACGCATGGCGGCGAAATAACTGGGGCGCTCACGTTCCAGCAAACAGGCGTTATCAAGATTGCGCGGCGCGGAGAAACTGGGCTGTCGCCCGCTGCATCCCGCCAGCAAGGCGAAAACCAGCAGGGCGAGGACTGTTCTGCTCATCATGACCTCAATATTTTTTTCTGTATCTTACCGAATAAGCGTCACGATGTAATCCCCTGTGCTGGAATTTTGCTGCCTTGCAAGGGTTTTCAGCGTGGTGCTGTTGCAAATGTGACCGCAAAATCTGTCCTCGTGGCCGTTAACAGATGGTTCAGATCCGGGTGCTAGGCTGGGCTTCGGGTGATAGAACAGGTGGGTCATGCAGCGATCTGACAAAGTCAGGCCGGTCATCATCAAGCGCAAGAAAGTCATTGCCGGTGGCGGACATCATGGCGGCGCGTGGAAGGTGGCCTACGCCGATTTTGTGACGGCCATGATGGCGTTTTTCCTTATGCTCTGGTTGCTCGGCTCGGTAACGGACGACAAACGCAAGGGAATTGCGGATTACTTCTCCGAGACTTACGCCGTCCAGAGCCATTCTTCCGGTGGCGATGGCGTCATGGGCGGGGTTTCTCTGTCGCCGGAAAGCTCGCTGACCGATACGATTGCCACACGTGAACGCTTTTTCACCGAAACCGCCACCTTCGAGTCGCTGGTGGACATCCTGAACGAGATTGCCGCAAGGGATGCTGATTTTGCTGAAGCGTTCAGCCAAGTGTCGGTGCGTTTATCCGAGGAAGGTCTTGTTGTCGAGTTATACGACCTGGAGGACTCGGCCCTGTTCGAGGGGCAGACCGAAACTGCACGGCCAGTCCTGGATCTGTTGGTCTCGGTTGTTTCAGAGGTGTTTGCAACCGTGACCAACCCGGTTGCGATCACGGCCCATTCACGAAGTTTTCCCTCGGTCATTCGCGACAATCCGGTCTGGCCGCTGACAGTGGCGCGGGCGCAGGCAATGCATGACATGATGCAGGCGGCTGGGCTACCGGACAAGCGGTTCCAGCGCGTCACGGGCCATGCCGACCGCGCGCTGACAGATCCAAACCCGATGGCCGTTCGGAACAACCGGATTGAGCTGGTCCTGTTGCGCCATGAAGCGTCACCCTGAGCCATTAGTCCGAACTTAACTTATCAGGTGCAGGATTGAGGAGAGAGAGAGAGAATCAGCAGCGCATCGGAGCGGACATGAGCATTTCTTCGTCAATGAATGCCGGGGTGGCGGGATTGCAGGCCAATGCAAACCGCCTGGCGACAATCTCGGACAATATCGCCAACTCGGCGACATACGGGTATCGCCGCGCGCAGACGAATTTCCATTCCATGGTGGTCGGATCAGGGGTCGCGGGGCAATCGAACTACTCCGCTGGCGGCGTCCGGACGACAAGCTTGCGAATGGTTGACCAGGGCGGCTCGCTAATCGGGACGCAGAACGCCACGGATATCGCATTGTCCGGGCGCGGCTTCCTGCCTGTCACCTCGGAACTTGGTGCGACGTTGAATGATGGAACAGCGCCATTGCTCCTGACAACGACAGGGTCTTTCCGGCAAGATTCGGATGGCTATCTGCGTGACCCGTCGGGCCACGCATTGCTGGGATGGCCTGCTTCAAGCGATGGCAGCATTCCCGCTTTCCCGCGCGACAGTACCGCCGGGCTCCGCCCTGTGCAGGTCGAGGTCAACCAGCAGTCCTATTTCGCAACATCCCAGATTTCGCTTGGGGTCAATCTGCCTGCTTCAGCCACCCTTCCCGATTCTGCTGTTGAGCCCGCGCTTATGTCTGTCGAGTTCTTCAACTCACTTGGGCTGGCAAGTACCATCAGCGCCGAGTTTGTCCCGGTCGTCTCTCCGCCGGACCCTTCAAATACCTGGACCATGAACCTGGAGAATGCTCAAACCGGGGATGCCCTCGGGACCTATACGCTCGTCTTCAATGACGCGCCGGGACTAGCCGGAACCCTGCAATCCGTTTCAAGGACCAGTGTGGATGGCCAGGATTACGATCCTGCAACGGGTGTGATCCCGCTCAGTATCGGCAGTCAGGACATTGATCTCCAGATAGGCATACCCGGAGAGCTCGGCGGAATACGCCAGCGCGGTGCAACTTTTTCACCGGCCGGGGTAGAGCAGAATGGCTTCGGAGCGGGCAATCTGATCGGGCTGATGGTCGATGCAAGCGGGAGACTGGATGCCGTTTATGACCAGGGCTTCCGGCGAACGCTCTACCAGATACCGATCGTCGATGTGCCAAATCCCAACGGTCTGACCGCGCTCGACAATCAGGCGTTCCAGATCTCGCGTGACAGCGGGGCGTTCTTTCTCTGGGATGCTGGCACAGGACCAGTCGGTGAGTTCGTGGGCTTTGCGCTGCAGGAATCAGCTACGGATGTCGCCGCTGAACTGACCAGTCTGATCCAGACCCAGCGCGCCTATTCATCCAATGCCAAGGTGATTCAGACCGTGGACGAGATGTTCCAGGAAACAACCAATATCAAGCGTTGAACCATGAGCTTGCCAGGATAGACCATGTCGCTCGCCCTCGCATTTTCCTCGGCCTTGACCGGGCTGCACGTCACGTCTCGCGCAACGCAACTGGTTGCCGACAACATCGCCAATGCACAGACCGAAGGCTACGGGGTGCGCACGCTTGATCAGTCAGCGCGCGTGGTGATCGGGGCAGGCGGCGGTGTGGTCGCGAGGGGCGTTCATCGCGAAACCGATGAAGGCTTGCTGGCCGAACGCCGCGCTGCCGCCGCCGATACAGCCAGCGCAGCGGCGATCTCGGATTTCTGGATGCAGATCGAGCGCGCAGTCGGACTGCCGGATGAACCCGGCAGCCTTGCCCATCAGATCGGCAGGCTGGAGGACGCCCTGAGCTTCGCGACCGCGCATCCTGATTCCGATCCTGCACTCAGCCAGATCGCAGACGCAGCGCGGGGTATCACCCAGAGTTTCCACCAGGTACAGGCTCGGGTGACCGAACAGCGTACGGCCGCAGACTCGCGCATCGCCAGCGATGTGGATAGCCTGAACCACGGGCTCGAGGAGATCGTGAAACTCAATCGCGAAATCCAACGCCAGACCCTGCTAGGCGGCGCGCCGCAGGCGCTTATGGACACTCGCCAACGTCTCATTGATCAAGTCGCTGAAATCGTGCCGGTGACCACTATCGCGGGTGACGATCACCAGATTATGCTGATGGCGCAGGATGGCACGATTCTGGCTCACCGCTCCGCGGCCCGCTTCGATTTCGTCCGGACACCCGATCTGACCCCCGCGGAACTGGTCGAGGATGGCGCAGTCTCTGCATTGCAGGTCAATGGTCGTGAGATCGCAGGGAATTCAGCCATGCTCTCGGCGGGTCGATTGGGTGCCGCATTGTCGATCCGTGACGGACTCGCGCCCACGGTGCAGACCCAGATCGACGCGCTCGCAGCCGATACTGTCACGCGCTTCATGGGCACGCATGTCGATCCCGGCCTCCCGCCCGGAGCATTTGGCCTGTTCGCGCTCGATGGGCACAGTGTCATGCCCGCTGATATGACCGGAATAGCAGGCAAATTGCAGCTGAATGCCCTGGCAGACCCAAAGTCCGGCGGTGCGCTCTGGCGTCTGCGTGACGGGCTCCATGCTGCCACGCCCGGCCCGGTCGCGGAGAATGCCCAATTTGGTCGCCTTGTAACTGCGCTGCGAGACACCGTACCGCTGGGCCTATCCGCTGCGGGTGAGCGATCCCTGCAAGGACATGTCGTAAACATGATTGCGGACATCGGGACAAACAGGCTTGGGGCGGAAACGACCCAAAGCAGTTCAAAGGCACGTCTCGCTGCCTTGCAAGACGCCTTGTCCGCGCAAGGCGTCGATACGGATTTCGAAATGAGCAAGCTATTGGTCCTGGAAAGGGCCTATGCTGCGAACGCACGGGTCTTGGCGACGCTTGATGCCATGTTGCGTACGGTGATGGAGATCTGAACGATGATCGAAACACGCTTTGGTGACATGGCACGGCATTCCGCTCTTCGACGTGTCAGCGTGTCGTTGAACACGGAGGTCACAGCGCTCGCGGGCGAACTTGCATCCGGTAAGGTCAGGGACAAGACCCGACACTTGCGGGGGGATCTGACCAAGCTTGCGGCGGTGAACAGGGCGGCGGAACTCGCCTTGGTCCGCAAGCAATCTGCAGAGTCCGCGAGCCTTGTCGTTGGTGTGCAACAGGAGGTGGTGACAGACCTGTCCAGAAAGGCAAAAGACCGGTGGAGCGATCTGACCTTGATTGACCAGACGCAAGCTGCGGGAGGGATGGCGGCACTCATCGAGGTTATGAACGAGGATTTTCATGATCTTGTCGGCCGGCTGAATACCTCGGTAGCCGGCCGCTCGCTTTTTGCCGGGGTCTCCGGCGACGGACTTGCGGTTGCGTCAGCGGAGACACTGCTGGATGCGATGCTTTCGGATCTTCCCCCTGATGCCGATGCTCAGGCTTTTGTTGCTCATGTAAAGCAATGGTTTGCGCCGGGCGGGGGCTTCGACACTGCCGGATATCTGGGCGGCCCCGCAGCGTCGGCGCCGCTTGATCTTGGACAGGGCATCACGTTTCGACAAGATGTGACAGCGCAGGACGCGGCCTTCCGGACAACACTTGCGGCATTTGCAATCGGTGCCGCGCTGTCGCGCCCCGCGTATCCGGTCGATCCAGAGTCACAGGGGGAGGTGTTGGAACATGCGGCACAGTCTCTTGCTCGATCAGAAGCTGAACTCAACAGGCTGTCCACCCGCATCGGTGTTAACGAAGCGCGGCTTGCCGAGGCCGCGACACGAGCTGTTGCAGAGCATGCCTCAATGAGCATCGTGCGTGATACAATGATCGAGGCCGACCCTTACGAGACCGCGAGCAGGCTGGAAAGGGCATTGGGACAACTCGACATGGTCTATACGCTTACAGCGCGGCTCTCGCGCCTGTCGCTTGTGGAATACCTCAGATGAGGTGGATGTGTTTCAACCTCATGCTGGCGTTTTTCCTGATCGGCAGTACCAGTATCGGGCAGGCAACCGTCCGGCTCAAGGATCTGGTGGAATTTGATGGTGTGCGCGGCAATGACCTTCTGGGATATGGTCTGGTTGTCGGGCTCGACGGGACGGGCGATGGCATTCGCAACGCGCCCTTCACGGAAGATATCCTGTCCAACATACTCGAACGCCTCGGGGTCAATGTTACCGGCGAACAGTTTCGTCCTCGTAATGTCGCGGCGGTCATCGTGACGGCGACCCTGCCGCCTTTTGCGAGGGCAGGGGGGCGTATTGATGTGACAGTTTCCGCCATCGGCGACGCGTCGAGCCTGCTTGGCGGCACGCTGGTGATGACTCCGCTCAATGGCGCGGATGGCACAATCTATGCGGTCGCTCAGGGAACAGTCATCGCCGGTGGCGCTGCGGTCGAGGGGCAGGCCGCGCGTGAAGTGCGTGGGGTGCCGACTTCGGGCACGATCCCGCTGGGCGCGCGGGTCGAACGAGAGGTGGATTTCGACCTGTCGGGTCTTTCTCGTGTCAGGCTCGCGCTGCGAATGCCCGATTTCTCGACTGCTGCTCTCATCGAGACGGCGATCAACACTCACTTCGGCAAGCGCGTAGCCCTGATGACGGATCCGGGCACAGTCGTGCTTGACCCTGGCGCCACCGGCTTGTCATCCATCGCGCATGCCCTTGCGAGGGTCGAAAATCTGCGGGTAACCCCCCAGACAAGGGCGCGTGTCGTCGTGGACCAACGGTCAGGCACGATTGTTCTGGGCGAGGAGGTTCGCATCAGCCGCGTTGCGGTGGCACAAGGGGGGTTAACATTGCGCGTCGAGGAGACACCGCTGGTTGTCCAGCCCAGCCCTTTTTCGGAGGGAGAGAGTGTCATCGTGCCGCGCACTACAGCAGGTATGGAAGAGGATACCCAGGTCGGGCTGGCCGAATTGCGCGGGGGCACATCCCTGTCCGAGATCGTGGCAGGCATGAATGCGCTCGGAGTTGCGCCACGCGACATGATCGACATTCTCAACAGCATCAACGCGGCCGGGGCGCTGCATGCGGAGCTGATCGTCAGGTGACGGCGCGAGAGTCCCCGGGACACATTGGTGGGTCGTGACCGGATGCGGACAGTCTTCCTACGGCGGTCTTGCATCAGCTTATGCGTCGGCGTGACTCTGCAATGAGTTGCGCAGGCATCTCCCTAAAAGGCTGCTGAACAAGAAGATCGGGCAGCGCCTGTCAGGAAATCTGTTCTTGCATAGAGCCCCGGGCTGGTCGCCCGGGGCAGAACCTGTGGAGAGCGTGCCAAGCAACAGTTTCCCGTTCCAATGCCTGAATATCTAGTGTTCGCCACCTGACACAAGATTCCCAATGGCGTTAGGGTGTGTCATACCCAGCGCATGAGACGCTCTGACATCTGCCTCTACCTTGGCCCCGCCGACCGTGCTGAACTTCAAGCC
>SKIF01000091.1 GCA_007116575.1 Paracoccaceae bacterium | reverse complement strand
GTGTTGCGCGCAATTATGACGGGGTCGGTCACGGCCAGCGCGGGAGGCGCGTCGAAAATCGTCAGATCGAAGTTCTGGCCGCACCATTCGACAAGGCGCGAGAACTCGGCGCGCATGAGCAATTCGGACGGATTGGGCGGATAGCGACCGGTGGGCATGAACCATAAGTCTTCAACCGGTCCCTGGAACAGGGTGTGTTCGGCAGGTGTTGTCCCGGCGATAAACTCGGCCAGCCCGGGATGGTTGCGCGGCACGTCGAAATAGCGCCTCAGTTGGCCACGCCGCAGGTCCGCGTCGATCAGGCAGACCCGCTGCCCGGCTTGCGCCGCCACCACGGCAAGGTTCACCCCAAGGAACGACTTCCCGGCCTCCGGGTGCGCGGAGGTGATGCAGAGCGTTGGCGTGCGCGCGTCGATCATTCCGAAATGCAGGCTGGTGCGCAGCGAGCGTAGCGCCTCAACCGTCAGGTCGGCAGTCTCTTCGATGGCCAGGATCGGCAACTTGCCCTTGCGCTTGCCTTCGGTGTCGGCGGCCTTGTTGTAGTTGATGGTGGCAAAGACGGGCAGGCCCAGATTTTCCAGTTCTGCCCCATCTTGCAGGCCCTTGCGCATCCAGTTCCGGATCAGCACCAGCGCAACACCGGCCATCCCCCCCAGCACCATGGCCAGTGCGAGGACCAGCGCCTTGCGCGGCGCGATGGGAAGCGGCCCCGCTGCTGCGGCATCGACAATACGGATATTGCCGATGGTGCTGGCGCGCAGAACCTCGACCTCCTGCGCACGGGTCAGCAGTTCGGTGTAAATACGCTGTGCCAGTTCCACCTCGCGGGTCAGATTCAGGATCTGGCGCTGTATTTCCGGCAAAGCGCCGACCTGATTGCGTAGCCTCTCGAGACGCGCCTCAAGACGGGTGCGCTCATCAAGCATCTGCCGGTAACTCGGGTGCGATGGCGTGAAGCGCTCGGCGAGTTGGTCTTCGCGGCGTTGCAGGTCGGCCAGTTCGCTCTCGACCTGCGTCACTTGGCTGAGGATCGTCTGGGTCTCCAGCGTCAGGTCGATGGTGACCTGTTCCTGCCGAAAGGCATTCAGCGCGGCCTCGGCCTCGCGCAGGGTGCGTTCGGCCTGCGGCAGCTGTTGGCGGATGAAGGCAAGGCTGCTTTCTGCCTCAGCCGCGCTGCGGGCGACGTTCTGGCGCAGATAGGCCTGGATAATCGCGTTCAGCGCCCGGACATTGTCGGGTCGATCCTCTCCGGTCAGGCGGACTTCGAGAATACCGGACGCCCGCCCGCGTTCGCTGATGACAAGGCGTTGCCGGAGTGACCTGATTGCCCTGATCTCGTCAAGCTGCCGGATCGTGAAGCGGCGGCCAGCCGGGGCTACCTGCGTCTGGATCGTGATCGAGAAACCGGCCTCGTCAATGGTGAGCCGCTCACCAACTGCGCCATCAATCTCCCTCCCGTCGGGGAGGCGCAAGCGGAACGCCTGCCCGTTCAGGACGGTCAGTTCAATGTCCTGATTGAGCCAGTTCGGCGGCACCACCAGATGTTCCAGCGCGAGGCTCTCACCTGGCCGGATGAACGGAGCCGGAACCAGCCTGTCGATCAGGGGGAAGCGGTAGCGTGACAGCATCGTGCCTATGACCGGAGCCAGCTCCGGCGAGACGCGCCAGTCCAGGTTCTGGTCGGCAACGGCCTGCCCCAGCACCATGCGCGAGCGCAGTATCTCGATTTCAGTCACGCTGCGCGGGTCGTTATCGATCATCGCGGTCAGGCTGCTGGGCAGCGCCAGCGCGCTGGTCTTTTCCTCGAGCTGCAAGAGTGCATCGGCCTGGAAGGTCGGGTTGGTATTCGCTATGAAAAACGCGCCAGCAGCAATCCCCAGCGCCGTTGTCAGACCAATCAGCGACTTGCCCTTCCACAGGGTCATCGCGAGCTGACCGAGGTCAATCTCGTCATCGGTGAGTGGCGAAGTTTGCATCATGCCCGTCCGCCCCCTGTTTGGGTCGTCCGAGATTTGACGCGGCAAGTCATGCACTGGCTTATCATCCATGCCCTCATTCCCTTCCCGCAGGCGCAAGCCGGGTCGCCCAAGCCGAACCCGCCGCATCGATCAGGGCAAATACTTCCTCATGGAACTGGCGAGAACAGCGGTAGGGGTCTGCAATACCCTTGCCTCCCAGCCAGTGGTCAAACAGCATCACCTTTCCAGATAGGTCAGGCGATGCCTTGATGATCTCGCGCCGGTGCCCCGGCTCCATGGTCAGGATCAGATCATGTGCAGCCCCGAGTTCGCGGCTGAATTGCCGGGCGACATGACCACCTAAGTCGATCCCATGGTCGCTGGCTACTGCAGCGGCTGTTTCATCAGGACCATTTCCGACCAACGCCCCGATCCCCGCAGAAGTCACCGAAATCTCGGAACCCCGTTCTTGCAACCTTGCCAAAAGAAGTCGCTCACCAACAGGTGAACGACAAATATTCCCGACGCAAACAACAAGTACAGATGAGAACACTGAAAAGCCCCGTCAATTGCCGACTCGATCATACACACGCCCGACGGAATCAATAGCCTGAACTGTCGGCAAAATACGAGTGATCGCATCATACCACCGCTGGCACGGCGCGCGTGATATACACCACACCACCAGTTGCAAGAAGGAACCGAGTGCCAAGGACCAGCCCCGCGGGGGGTCGCGTGTTCAACGGGAGCACCCGCGCAGCCCAGCAAGAATATGCTCGATAACCTCGTCCTGCTGCACGTTGCTCATGTCGCTCCCCGAAGGCAGGCACAGGCCCTGCTCGAACAACCGCTCATCCGGTTAAAAATGATGGCCAGTTCGTTCATCAGGGCGATATTCAGGTCGCGCTGGGTATTCTCGATCACCTTGGCGGCCTCGGCCACGCGGATCGAAGGGGCCTTGTGGGTGCCCGCGGTGACAATCGAGGCATAGAGCGCATCAACATAGTCCGCCACTTCCGAGGTTGAGCCGGATGTGACTTTGGTGATCGCGGTCAGGCGATGCTGTTTGTCACCGGGGTTGATCCGCTCGGGGCTGTAGCCGGTGAAGAAATCGGCATTATGGCGCAGGCCCGAGGTTCGTTCGAGCACCGGCACGCAGTCTTCCTCGGTCGCGCCCGGATAGACCGTCGATTCATAGATCACGACATCCCCACGCTTGAGGACGCACCCGATCGTCTCGGATGCGCGGATCAGCGGCGTGAGATCCGGCCGCTTATGCGCATCGATCGGGGTGGGCACCGTGACGATCAATGTGTTACAATCTGAAAGCGCACGGGGTTCGGAAGTGAAGGTCAACTGTGCGGCGCTCGTCAAGTCTTCGGTGCTGACTTCCAGCGTCGTGTCACGGCCCGCTCGCAGCGCATCGATGCGCGCAGCACTGACATCGAACCCGATGACCGGTCGCTTTTTCCCGAACTCGACGGCAAGCGGTAGGCCCACATAGCCCAGGCCGATTACTGCGATTTTGGCATTTTCTAAGCGCAATTGCATTTTTGGTTCTCAGTCACTGACTGTAGTAGTCTCGATACCACCGAACGAAATGTGCGACGCCTTCACGGAAATCAGTTTTCGGGCGATACCCTGTAAGCTGCTGCAACATGGACGCATCCGCCCATGTGGCTGGCACATCGCCTGTCTGCATGGGCATGTAGTTGCGGATTGCTTTCTGCCCAAGTTCCGCTTCGATCGCGTCCACAAAATCCAGCAACCGCACCTTGGTCGAATTACCGATATTGACCACGCGGAACGGGGCCGCCGGCGACAGGCTGTCGCCCTTGACCGCCGTTTCCGGACCGCCCGGAACCGCATCGATCAACCCGCGGATGCCACGCACCAGATCGGTGACATAGGTGAAGTCGCGCCACATCTCGCCATTGTTGTAGATGTCGATCGGCCTGCCCTCCAGGATACCTTTGGTGAACTTGAACAGCGCCATATCCGGTCGCCCCCAGGGGCCATAGACGGTGAAGAAGCGGAACATGGTCGTTGGCAGACCATAGATATGCGCGTAGGAATGGCCCATCGCCTCATTGGCTTTCTTGGTCGCGGCATAGATGGTCAGTGGCGTATCGGCCTTCTGAGACTCGTCAAACGGCATCTCGGTATTCGCACCATAAACCGAACTGGTCGAGGCCATCAGCAGATGCTGCACGCGCAAGGCGCGCGCGGCTTCCATGACGTTGAAGGTGCCGACAATATTGGCGTCGATATAGGCCCGCGGGTTCTCAAGGCTGTACCGGACCCCGGCCTGCGCGGCGAGATGCACGATCGCATCAGGTGCCGCTGCGGCAATGGCACCCTGAAGGCTGTCATTGTCCTCGAGCATTGCATGCGTGAAGCGGAAACCCGGATGCTGACCAAGGATTTCAAGCCGACGGCGTTTCAGGCGAACATCATAGTAGTCCGTAATCCCGTCGAAACCAGAGACCTCCCAGCCTTCCTGCAGCAGCAACTCCGCGAGGTGAAATCCGATGAAGCCAGCCGTTCCCGTAATAAAGGCTTTCCTCATCGACCAACCCCTGAATAGGCGACGAACCCGGCCTGTATCGCGTCGTCCTTGCTATAGATGTTGCGCAAATCGGCCATGACCGGGGTCGCCATTGCCGCCGCCAGCCGTTTCAGATCGAGCGCACGGAACTGGTTCCACTCGGTCAGGATCAACAGGCAATCCGCACTTTCGGCGGCGGCATAGGGGTCACTCTGCCAATCCACGCCAGGCAGCAGCGCCTCCCCCTCCTTGCGGCCATGCGGATCGACCACGCGCAGTTTCGCCCCGCCCCCGACCAGCGCAGGTACGACGGTCAGCGAAGGTGCATCGCGCATGTCGTCGGTCTCTGGTTTGAAGGTGACGCCTAAGACCGCAATGATCTTGCCGTTGACCGACCCGCCGCACAGGTCCAGCACCTTGGCAATCATGCGCCGCTTGGTCATGTCGTTGACCGTGATCACCGTCTCGGTGATCCGTTGCGGCACACCATGCTCCTGCCCGATACGGGCCAGCGCTGAAGTGTCTTTTGGAAAGCAAGAGCCGCCAAAGCCGGGCCCGGCATGCAGGAACTTGTTGCCGATGCGCCCGTCAAGCCCCATGCCTTTTGCCACGGATTTCACATCGGCACCGACACGCTCGCACAAAGCGGCGATCTCATTTATGAAGCTGATCTTGGTCGCCAGAAAGGCATTGGCCGCGTATTTTATCATCTCGGCGGATTCCAGGTCGGTATAGACGATGGGGAAATCGCGCAGAAAAAGTGGGCGGTAGATATCGCCCATAACGTTTTGAGCGCGGTCACTCTCGACTCCCACGACAACGCGGTCCGGTTTCATGAAATCGTCGATCGCCGCACCTTCGCGCAGAAATTCTGGATTTGAGGCTACGTCAAATGACGCATCAGGCCGCGCCTTGCGGATCACGTCAGCCACCTTGCGGTTGGTGCCCACTGGCACAGTGGATTTTGTCACGATCACGGCATAACCTGTCAGGGCCCGGGCAATATCTTCGGCGGCAGCCATCACATAGGTCAGATCAGCGTGCCCGTCACCGCGCCGTGTCGGCGTGCCGACCGCGATGAAGACCGCATCAGCGCCGTCCACGGCCGCGGCCAGATCAGTGGAAAAGCTCAGACGCCCGGCTTCGACATTGCGCGCCATGACAGCTTCAAGGCCCGGCTCATAGATCGGCACCTCGCCGCGCTCCAGCATTGCGATCTTTTCGGGCATCTTGTCGACGCAGACCACATCATGCCCGAAATCCGAAAAACACACCCCCGAGACAAGGCCTACATACCCTGTACCGATCATCGCTATCTTCATGATTCTAAACCCTTGCGTTCATTCTGCGGCGCGCGCCCGGCGCGCTGCTGTCTTGTTGTCAACCAGCGCTCCGAAGCGATCCGCATAGCCCGGATGCTCCAGCGCGAAACCCACCACCGCCTCGAGATTCCCCATCTCGGAACCACAATCGTAACGCTGGCTCTTCTGCGTCAGGCGGTGTAGATGCCCCTGCCCCGCGCAAGTGTTGGCCGCGTCAGCCAACTGGATCTCACTTCCGTGACCGGGCGGTTGAGCCTGCAGAATACCAAGGAGGTCGCGATCGAGCACATAGTGCCCGGTCGACGGCAGCGGCGACAGCTCTGCACCCGGTGCTGGCTTCTCCACCAAACGCTCCACGGCCGGTTCGGGATTGACGTCAAAATGATCCTCGATTGCGCGCTTGGTGCGGCCAGTGACATAAATCAGACCTGTGCCCCCCGCTGCAACCGCTTCTTCAAACACGCACTGGATGGTCGGCTTGTCGATGATCGGCAGCAGTTCCGTGGACATCGCCGTGATGGCCGGCAAGACGCGCGGACCAGGACCGGCAATCGGGAACACGGCCTTGCGGATGGGCTGGCTTGTCGTGGGTTTCAGTTCAATCAATTCCTCGTCTTGAGCTCAGCCCAGATCTCGACAAGCTCCCGCTCGGACAGATCACCACGGACGTCGTCGATCTCAGCCTTCAGCGCCTCGTATTCCGCCAGCTTGCGGATCATGAAACGCCGGGTCAGGCGCGCCTTCTCGGCGATGCCCTGAGGGGTCAGCTTGTAGGCGTAGCGGCGCTTGTCCTCGGCAGCGGTAAAATTCGAAAGTTTCAGCATTCCCTTCTCGACCAGCGCATTGAGCACATAGTGAATTCCCCCTGTGCTAACGCCCACTTCCTTTGCCAACTCGCGCTGGGTCATCTCGGGATTGTCCTGCAGCAAGCGCAGGATGCGAAACCTCACATCCTCACGCAGCTTGTCGCGCTGGGTGGTCATGGCTGGAATGCTCTCTCGCAGGCTACCGCACAAGGACCGCCGAAGGGGTGCCTTGAAGGTGCTATTGGAGCTATGTGAAGCGGCCCAGACATAATCGCTCAGTGGCGAGCAATACATTTGCAGCACCGGGCGCGCAAGCGGCAAATTATCGGGTTTGGCCGAAAACGCTCGGGAAAGGGCCGGATACGAGTCATGTGGCGAGGATCAGGACCATCACACCAGACCGGCGCGTGTTTGTGCTGATGGATCTGATGGCACGCGACTGCGTTTAGCAGCGAGCGCGGCGTATCTGCGACGGCGTCAGAGAAATTCAACCTTAGGTTGATAAATGTCTCTCCTGTATTGTTGGATCGGAGAGAGTACGGTAGACGCACATTATCGTTGCGCCGCAAGCTTGAGCCAAGGCATTTCCCATGTTTGCTTATATCAAACACCTCTCGGAACTAAGCAGGTCGGCGAAATCAGCGCTTCAAGTCACAGTTGACGCAGCATTGCTTTTCTTGTCCTTCACTTCGGCCATCTTGATCCGTCTGGAGAGCATCGCGCTTCTGGCGAACCCGCAAGTCTGGTATGCTCTTCTTGCGACAATTGCGATCACGCTCCTCGCCTTTCGACTGCTCGGCCTTTATCACACCATGGTGCGCCACCTGACCGGGAGAGTACTGCTCGCAGTCTGGGTTGGCGCATCAATCTCGGCGGTTGCACTCGCCATAGCCGGGCTGGTCTTTCAAGCTGGCCTCCCGCGCTCGATTCCGATTATCTTCGCCATCTTCGTCTTTCTGTGGGTTGGCGGAGCGCGTTTTGCGGCGCGACAGCTTTTCAGAAGCTCGGTGCGCATGATCAAGCGACCGGTGATTGTTTATGGTGCCGGGGAATCCGGCTTGCAGCTTCTGAACGCCTTGTTCCACGGTCGCGAATACGTGCCTGTTGCATTGGTAGACGATGATCCCAGACTTCAATACCTATCAGTTGGTGGAGTACGCGTATATGCACCGAACCGGATCGGGGAGTTGGCTCAGAGGACTGGTGCCCAGATCGTTCTGCTTGCCATCCCGAGCGCAAGCCGCGCCCGTCGTCGAGAGATCGTACAGTCGATCCAGGACTTGGGGCTCGAAATCAAGACAATTCCAGGCATGACGGATCTCATCAGCGGCAAAGCCACGGTCGCAGAGCTTAGAACGGTCAGCCCGGAGGACTTGCTGGGGCGCGATCCCGTTCCTCCGAATGCCGACCTGCTGAGCAAGAGCATCACCGATTGCTCGGTCATGGTGTCCGGTGCCGGCGGTTCCATCGGTAGCGAGTTGTGTCGGCAGATTCTCGCGCAGAACCCCAGTACCCTTGTGCTTTTCGAGGTTTCGGAATTCGCGCTTTACGCGATTGAATCCGAGTTGTCAGAGACCGCTGCGCGTATGCAAAAGCCAACACGGATCATTCCTGTGCTGGGGTCTGTCCAGCACCCGCGGCGGCTCGAGGCCACGATCAAGGCATTCGGCGTGCAGACGATCTATCATGCCGCTGCCTACAAGCATGTACCGCTTATCGAAGAGAATGTCGTCGAGGGCATTCGCAACAATGTGTTCGGAACACTTGCCATCGCCGATACCGCCAGCAAGCTTGGCGTCAGGAACTTCATCCTGATTTCCACGGACAAGGCCGTACGGCCAACAAACGTCATGGGCGCGTCCAAGCGGATTGCCGAACTGATCTGTCAGGCACATGCCAAAGAGGCATCGCAGACAATTTTCTCGATGGTGCGCTTTGGCAATGTGCTGGGCTCGTCTGGTTCTGTTATCCCGCGCTTTCGGGCGCAGATCGAAAGCGGCGGCCCGGTAACTGTGACGCATAAGGACATCACCCGCTATTTCATGACGATCCCCGAAGCCTCGCAACTGGTGATCCAGGCTGGTGCCATGGCCAGGGGCGGCGATGTCTTCGTTCTGGACATGGGCGAGCCGATCAGGATCCTCGATGTTGCGACCAGCATGATCAAGCTGCACGGACTAAGGCCCTGTCTCATCGATCACCCGGATCAGGCGTCAGGGAAAGAGGGTGACATCGCGATCTGCATCACCGGCCTACGCAAGGGGGAGAAACTCTACGAGGAGCTGCTGATCGGCAACACCCCGTTGCCCACCGAGCATCCGCGCATCATGACAGCCTCGGAAGTTTCGCTTTCCATGGAAGAACTGACCGAAGTGCTTGACCGGCTGTTTCAGGCTTGTGTGGATTTCGATCTGACAACAATCATCGCAATCCTGCGCGAGCTGCCGTTGGAATACACGCCGCAGAGTGATGCGATTTCCGATCTGATCTGGTCGGAGAGCAGCGCTCTGGGGACAGGCCAGCATGGCCGTAGATGTGTTTGCCCAAAGGCAGGCAAGAGTTTTCCAGAACGCAAAAAAGTATCGCAGGGCTAGAGCGTGTTGCGGCTTTTCTGATTCAGGATTCCCATGAGCGCCGATCTGTGATTCCCTGTCTGTAGGGCAGATATGGGGGTCCGGGATGGGCAAGCCACTTCCTGTAGAGCTTCGC
>SKIF01000142.1 GCA_007116575.1 Paracoccaceae bacterium | reverse complement strand
GATGGCCGAGGCGATATGCGCATAGCGCCCGGTCGGCACATAGCAGCCCGCGACATTGCACGGCACCCATTTCTGGCCCGCGACCAGCCCCGATGGCATGGTCATCTGAAAATCATTCACCGACTCGCGCTGAGCGTCAGCAAAGGCGCGGACCTGCGCGACGGCGAAAGCGATGTCCTGCTGCACCTGCTGGGGCACTTCCGCAGCGCGGGCATCCATTTCCGCGCGCGTCACCAGAATTTCACCGTCCCATTTGTCGAGCGAGCTGGCATAGGCGCGCACGGCCTCTTCGCCCTCTGCCTCGATCCGCGACAGCATTTCAGCGACGACCTTTTGCGCCTGCGCGGATTCGGTCTCGGGGGTTTTCTCCGCTTTTTTCAGATAGGTGATCGCCATGATGATCTCTTTATCCTTCTGGGTTGACGCCTGCCGCCCGCTTTCGGGCGGCAGGCCAGTTGCATGTCATTCGTTATTGGCAAAGGCCCGCAGTTCGGGGTCATCCATGACCATCTGCATGAAGGTCGGATTGATGAAATCTGCTGCGGCCGGGGTCGATTCGGTTGTGCCGACCGAGGTCATGAAATCGCCGATGGCGGTGAACCACTGATCCACTTCGCTATCGCCTTCCGAGCGGTCCATCAGCGCGATCTGTTCGGCCAGCGGGAAGGTCGGGCGCAGATCGAACTCTGCATTCACTGCCGCGTCAGAGATCTCGACCCCGCCATCGGAATAGAAATCGACCAGATGACGGCGCGCTTCCTCGGGGTTTTCTTTGGCCCAGACCACCCCGCGCAGGAAGGTCGCGAGCACGCGGGCGACGCGGTTGGGATGCTCTTCGGCGAAACCGGGCCGCACGACCAGCGCACCGGGCACGATCGCGCCTGCATCGGCGCCAGAGCACAGGTAATCGCTATTGGCGCGTTCCTGCAGCGTGTAGGTATTGGGCGCCCAGACCCCGGCAAGCTGCGCTTCGCCCGCGATGATGCCGGTGATCACCTGCGCCTGACCGAGGTTGATATACTCGACGTCGGACTGGCTCAGCCCCCATTGCGCAAGGCAGGACTGGGTGGCGAAATCGACAGTCGAGTTTGTGGTCAGAAGGATGCGCTGGCCGCGGATGCTCTCGGGATCGTTGCGGAAGCCCTCGATCGCATCATTGGTGGCCATCAGCGCGTTGCCTGCGCTTTCGTCATTGGTCAGGCCGATGGTCTGCAGCCCGAACCGGGCCGCGCCCAGAACGGCAGGCACCGAGCCGGTCCCGCCCACATCCCAGTCATTGGCCTGTGCGGCGGCGATCTGCGGCGCGCCAGCAGGGAAAGTCGTGAAGCGGGGGTCGAGGCCGACCTCGGCCCACCAGCCGAATTCGGTCGCCAGATAGAAGGGCAGCGCCCAGTAGAGCGCGGGCTGGTAGCTGAGATTGATCGGCGTCAGATCCTGCGCCTGTGCGGGCGCGATGGTGCCGAAGCTTGCGACTGTGGCCAGGGCAAGCGCCTTTAAGCTCAGTTTCATAGGGCAGTTCCTCCTCTGTTGGATCTTGTTATGGGCTCAGGCGTGTTGGGCTGCTTTCTCTTCGCGCAGGCTGCGCCAGATATGGGTGCGCAGATGCACGAAGCTTTCGAGATCCATGACATCCTCGATCTTCTCGTAGCTGTCCCAGTTCTCGGCATTGCGGATACTGGCGATATCGAGCACCTCCTTGATCCGCCCCGGTGCGCGGGTCATGATCGCCACGCGGTCGGCCAGATAGACCGCTTCTTCGACCGCATGGGTGATGAACAGCACGCTGCGCGGGTTCTTGCGTGCCAGCCGCACCAGTTCTTCCTGCATCACGACGCGGGTCTGCGCATCCAGCGCGCCGAACGGTTCGTCCATCAGCAACACATCCGGGTCGAGCACATAGGCCCGCGCAATCGCGACGCGCTGCTGCATGCCACCCGAAAGCTGGTGCGGGAAATGCTTCGCATATTGCTTGAGGTTCATCAGGTCGAGAATGGCATCGATGCGCGCTTCACGATCTGCCCGGCTGACATTGAGATTGCGCAGCCCCAGATCAATGTTGTCATAGACCGATTTCCACGGAAACAGGGCGAATTGCTGAAACACCACGGCGCGGTCGGGCCCGGGGCGCTTGATCGGGGTGCCATCAACTGACACCACGCCGTCCGTCGCGGTCTCAAAGCCTGCGACCATGCGCAGGCAGGTGGTCTTGCCGCAGCCCGAAGGCCCGACAATGGCCATGAATTCCTTGTCGCGGATCTCGAGATTGATGTCTTCCAATGCGCGGAAGCCGGTCGCGCGGGGTCCGAAAACCTTGTTCACATTCTTGAATTCGATCACGCCCATCTCATTCCCCCCTCCCGTTCATGTGTCAGTTGTCCAGCCCGCGGCGGCGCTGGATGATGCGTTCGGCCAGTCGCAGCGCACTATCGAGCGCAAGCCCCACCAGCCCGATGGCCACCATGCCCGCCATCACGGTGGTCGTGGAAACATTCGCCTGCCCCTGCACCATCATGAAGCCGACGCCCGCCGAGGCCACGATCAGCTCTGCGCCGACCAGCGACTGCCAGCCAAGCCCCGCCGAGACGCGCAATCCCGAAATGATCGACGGCACCGAGGAGGGCAGCAGGATTTCGCGGATCACCCGATGCGAGGGGGTGCCGAGCATGTTCGCGGCCTCGATCAGGCGCGGATCGACGAATTTCGCACCGCGATAGGCGTTGATCACGCAGGGCGGAAAAGCGCCCGCGAAGATAATCATGATCGGCCCGCCGATGCCGGTGCCAAACCACAGCGCGGCAAAGGGAACCCAGGCGATGGGCGCGACGAAGCGTAGTGCATCGAAGAGCGGCGACACGATTTCGTCGAGCAGTTGATACCAGCCCATCAGCAGCCCCAGCGGAATGCCGATAGCGGCTGCCAGCAAAAACCCGTAGGCGAAACGCTGGAAGCTTGCTGCCAGATGGCCCGGCAGGGTCGCACCGGCAAAGCGGCGTTCGAGCAGCGTGGTGAAGCGGTCATAGACCTCGATCGGTGAGGGCAGGAAGATGTTCGAGACAAGCCCGCTCATCGCCAGACCCTGCCAGAAGCCAAGGAAGCAGGCGAGGCCGAGAAAGCCCAGACCGATGGATTGAAGGAGGCTGATTTCACGGTTCATCGCTTCACCCTTTCGCAGCCAGTGCGGCCGTGTTCCAGCGCAGCGCATGGGCTTCGGCCATTCCCAGAACCCGCGTCGTGCCCCAGCCCAGGATCGCGACAGCGATCATCCCCACGAGGATCATCCCCGGGTAAAGATCCTGCTGCGCCACATTCAGCACCCGCCCCAACCCGTAGAATGCCCCGACCAGCTCTGCGGCAACCAGCGTCGTCCAGGACGCCTGCAAAGACAGCCGCAGGCCGGTAAAGATCATCGGGCTTGCCCCGGGGATCATCACCTCGGTCACGAAGCGGAATTTCGGCATCCCCAACATATAGGCGGCTTCAAGCACCGGACGCTCGATATTGCGCACGCCCGTATAGGTATTGATGACCGAGGGCACGAAGGCCGAGAACCAGATCACCATGATTTTCGCAGCATCGCCCAGACCGAGCCAGAGGATCGCGAGAGGGATCCATGCCAGCGGCGGGATCGGGCGGATGATGAGGAAAATCGGGTTGATGAAAGCTTCGGCCTTACGGCTCCATCCCATCAGCAGCCCCAGCGGCACACCGGTCATGATCGCAACCAGGAACCCCATGACCACAAGGCGCAGCGAGTTATAGACATGCATCGCCAGATCGCCGCCGCCATAGCCCCGCCCCGAGACATGGATGAGTGCGGACCAAGTTTCTGCGGGCGAGGGGAACCGACCGGCCGGGATGATCCCGAAAAGCGTGGTCAAGCCATACCAGAGGGTGCAGACGCTCAGGATGGTCGCAAGCCCTATCGTGATTCTGCGTGGCACCTGACCTCTCCTCCCAAAGAGTTCCCGATGATGTAAGCGTTTTCATAAATTCGCATTATCTGTCAAGAAATTTTTCAAAACAGTTGTTAAACTAAATGTTGCGATGTAAAATCAGATCAGAACGGTAATGTAAATTTACATTTAGGGTCGGGAATGCCGCGCCATCGCAAACCAACGCTGAATGACATCGCACGCGACTCGGGTCATTCGATCGCGACGGTTTCCCGCGCCATGTCCCAGCCCGAATTGTTGCAGCCGAAGACATTGGAGCGGATCCGCGAGGTCGCCGCGCGGCTGGGCTACGTCCCCAACCGGCGTGCGCGGGCGCTGGCCTCTGGTCAATCCGAGACGATCGGCGTCGTTGTGCCGACGCTCAATTCGCCGATCTTTTCCTCCACCCTGCAAGAGATGCAGCGCTGCTTTGCGGCCAACGGGTTTCAGCTGCTCATCGCGTCGCATGAATACGATCCGGCAAATGAAATGGCGGCGCTGGCGCAACTCATCTCGCATGGGGTGGATGGAATGGTGATCGTGGGCGCGCGACGGTCCCGGTCGTGCTGGGCCTTGCTGGAGGCGGCGAAACTGCCGCTGGTTCAGATCTGGGAAGGGTTGCCCGCGCATGATCGGGTGACAGTGGACAATCAGCAGGCCGGCTATCTGGTCGCACGCTATCTGCTGGATATCGGGCATCGCAGATTCGGTGTCATTTGCGGACATCTGCAGAATAATGATCGCCAGTCCGCGCGGGTCGAAGGCATACGCGCAGCCCTCGCGCAGGATGGCGTGACGCTGGCCCGGACCCAGATCAGCGAACAGGCGCTGACGATCAGTTCGGGCCGGGCCGGATGCATGACATTGCTGGAAATGCTGCCCCGTCCGACAGCGGTGATCGGCACTGCAGATCTGTTGGCGATCGGTGCGATGTTTGAGGCACAGGGGCGCGGAATCGGTGTGCCTGACGCCTTGTCGGTTGCCGGAATAGATAATGTTGACGTGGCCGCGCATTTATCGCCTTCGCTGACAACGGTCGATATTCCGGCAGCAAATATCGGCGCGGAAGCGGCCGCGCTGATGCTGCGACGCGTGCGGCAGGAAGATACGACGCCCAGCACCAGCATCTCGCTTCCGGTGACACTGGTTGTGCGTCATTCGACTGCGCGGCCCATGGAGTGACGGATCCGCGCCCGATGGGATCGGATCTGCGGGCACAGCTGCGCTACAAGGGTTTTTGTCCAGAGCCTCTGGAGCTGGCAGCAATCAACCAGTCGCGGAAATCCGTGACTTCGGAGCGGTTGAGCGCGTCATTTCCGATGATCATGAAATAGGCTTCGCGGATCGGCAGACGGAAGTCGAAAGGGCTCAGCAGCAGAGCCTTTTCCAGATATGGGGCCGCGAAGCTCTCATGCAGGATACCGGCGCATCCGCCACCCAGAAGCATCTGCAAGGCCATCAGCGACGAATCCGCCTTGGCGATATGGCCCGCCGGACCCAGATCGAGGCCATAATGCGATGACAGACGTTGCCACTCCACTTCGGAGCCCATGACCAGCACCAGACGATCTGCCGCCATTGCGGCAATGTCTGGCGGGTTGCCGAAACGCGCGGCATGATCCTGGCGGCACACCACAACCCCGGTTTCATGAGACAACTGCCAGATATGCGGATCGCTCCAGTTGCCGGTGCCATAGCGGATATCGATATCGATGCGCGTGTCATCAAGCCGGTCTGACCAGACGGCGGTGCTCATATGCAGCTCGATATCCGGGTGCAGCGCGGTGAATTCCGCAAGTTGCGGTGCCAGCACCAGCGCGCCATAGGTGACAGAGGTGCGGATATGCAGATGGCGTTTCCTGCGTCTTGCGAACAGCCCCATCGTTGCGTCCTGCATATCCGCGAAGGCCCGCCGGATCGGCAAGGCATAGGCCTGCCCCATATCCGTCAGCAGGACGCCATGCGGCAGGCGTTTGAACAGACTGACGCCAAGATGCTGTTCGAGCAGTCGGATATGCTGGCTGACAGCGGCCGGGGTCAGTCCCAATTCAGCCGCAGCACCCGAAAAGCTGCTATGACGGGCTGCGGCCTCGAAGGCGCGCAGCCATGTGACATGGGGCAATCTCGACATCAGCGACGCTCCGGCAAAGGCATTCCGAGTATAGCTGTATCGGATATTAGGAAAATAGCCCCTGCGTGGTTTCCGCTTCAACAAAAACACTCCCTGAGATGGCGGAGTTTTTGTTTGCCCCTTCGCTTCGCGCACGGCACACATGAGGCTGAGTGACCTGCGAGCAGCGGATGAGCGAAGACTATGATTATATCCTGATCGGGGCTGGCTCGGCAGGCTGTGTGCTTGCGGACCGCCTGAGCGCGGATCCCCGTCACCGCATTCTGGTGCTGGAAGCGGGCGGTTCGGACAGGCATTTCTGGGTCAAGGTGCCGCTGGGATATGCCTTTGCCCATGTCGATCCGCGCATCACGGTCAGCTGTCTGACCGAAAGCGATCAGGGACTGGCGGGGCGGCGTATCGCATGGCCGCGCGGTCGGGTGGTCGGCGGATGCAGCTCGATCAATGCGATGGCCTATATGCGCGGTCTGCCCTTTGATTTCGACGACTGGGCGCAGGCAGGGGCCACGGGCTGGGACTGGGCAAGCGTCCGCGCGGTCTATGAGGCGTTGGAGACGAAAGACGCCCGCCCCCAACCGGGCGCGGTCCGGATCAGTGATCTGTCGCGCCAGATGCACCCGTTTTCCGCCAGTTTTCTGCGCGCGGCGCAGGACATCGGATGGCCTGTGCTGGACGATCTGAACACAGGCGCGGCGGGGCTTGGCTATTATCGCAGCACTGTGTGGCAGGGGCGGCGCTGGTCGGCGGCGGATGCCTTCCTGCGCCCGGCCCTGGCGCGGGGCAGGGTGCGCCTGGAAACCCGCGCGAAGGTGGCGCGTATCGAGATCGAGAACGGGGCCGCGCGCGGCGTGACCTATCGCCAGCATGGCCGCACCCTCCGGGCCAATGCGCGGCGCGAAGTCATCCTGTGCGCCGGGGCGATCCATTCGCCGCAAATCCTGCAACTGTCGGGCATTGGTCCGGGCGCGCTGCTGCAAGCGCATGGCATTGCCGTTCACAACCCGCTCTCTGAGGTCGGGCGCGGTCTGCAGGATCATCTGGCCGTCAGCTACAGCTTTTCCGCGCATCCCGATACGCTCAACACTGCCCTTGGCACGCGGCTGGGGCGGCTGAAAAGCGGGGTGCAGTATCTGGCGACGCGCACAGGGCCGCTGGCCGTGCCGGTCAATCAGGTGGGCGGCTATATCGCGTCGGATGGCGCATTGCGGCCCGATACGCAGATCTACTGCAACCCGATGCTGTACAGCTACGGTCCCAAGGGGCCAGAGGTCACGCGGGCCTCGGGCTATATCCTTTGCGCCCAGCCGTGCCGTCCGACCAGCCGCGGCGAGATCCGCATCACCTCACCTGCGCCCGGGGATGAGCCGGGGATCTGGCCCAATTCCCTGAGCACAGAGGCCGATTGCCAGAGCGTGATCCGCGCCGGGCGGCTGTTGCAGCGCCTTGCGCGCAGTGCAACCCTGACACAGGCAAGCCGCGCGCCCATTGGACCGGATCTGCTCAGTCTTGATGATGACATGCTGCTCGATGATTTCCGCGCGCGGGCTTCGACGGTATTCCACCCAAGCTGCACCTGCCGGATGGGCGATGACCCGGCGCGAGCGGTGCTTGATGCACGGCTGCGTGTGCATGGGACGGATCGGCTGCGTGTCGTCGATGCCTCGGCCTTTCCCAATATCACCTCGGGCAATACCAATGCACCGACCATGATGCTCGCGGCCCGCGCCGCCGCCCTGATCCTGGAGGATAACAGATGACCGATATCGCGTGCCACTATATCAACGGCGCCTGGGTTGGCTCGCATGGGCACGAGACGATGCCGATCCTCAACCCCGCGACAAACAGCGCCAGCGGCAGCCTGACGCTCGGTGACGCGGCAGATGTTGACCGCGCGGTGAAGGCCGCGAAAACCGCTTTTGAAAGCTGGGGCTTGACCCCGAAATCCGAACGGCGCGCGCTGCTGGCGCGGTTGCTGGCCATCAGCGAAGCGCGCGAAGAAGAAATGGCGCAGGCGATCACCGCCGAGATGGGCGCGCCGATCACGCTCTCGCGCGAACAGCAGGCGGCGTCCGGCACCGGGCATATCCGGGCGTTTCTCGACGCGTTTGATGCGCTGGAGGAAGAAGAAACCCTGCCCAATGGCGATATCCTATCGCGCGAACCGCTTGGGGTTTGCGGGCTGATCACACCGTGGAACTGGCCGGTCAATCAGATCGCGCTCAAGGTGGTACCGGCGCTGGCCGCTGGCAACACATGCGTGCTCAAACCATCGGAACACACGCCGCTTTCGGCGCGGCTCTATGCTGAGATGATCCATGAGGCAGGCTTTCCCGCGGGAGTGTTCAATCTGGTTTTCGGGGATGGGCCGGGTGTCGGCGCGGCGCTGTCGCGCCATGCAGATGTGGCGATGATGTCCTTCACCGGGTCCACCCGCGCGGGGATTTCCGTCACGAAGGACGCCGCCGAGACGGTCAAGCGCGTGGCGCTGGAACTGGGGGGCAAGTCGCCCAATATCATCTTCGCCGATGCCGATCTGGAGGCGCGCGTGCCCGAGGGCGTGTTCGAGTGTTTTGCCAATAGCGGCCAGTCCTGCAACGCGCCCACGCGGATGCTGGTCGAGCGCAGCGTTTATGCGCGCGCGGTAGAGCTGGCGGCCGAGGCGGCCCGCGCGCAGGCTGTGGGCGATCCGCTGGTCGAAGGCGACCATATCGGCCCTTTGTTCGATGAAATTCAGTTCCACCGGGTCCAGAGCCTGATCGCCAAGGGCATTGACGAAGGCGCGCGGCTGGTGGTGGGCGGTTTGGGCAAACCTGAAGGGCTGGAAGCGGGCTGGTATGTGAAGCCCACGCTTTTTGTCGATGTGCGCAATGATATGACCATCGCGCAGCAGGAAGTCTTCGGCCCGGTTCTGGTCATGATCCCCTTCGACACCGAAGAAGAAGCCATTGCCCTTGCCAATGACACGCCTTACGGGCTGGATGCCTATCTTGCCACATCCGATGCCGCGCGCGCAGCCCGCGTGGCGCGGCGCTTGCGCGCAGGCGGGATCCATATCAACGGGCGCGCGACCGATTACGGCTCGCCTTTTGGTGGGTTCAAGCAATCGGGCAATGGCCGCGAAGGCGGCGCGCATGGGCTGATGGAATTCTACGAGGTGAAGGTCCGCCCGCCTTTCCAGCTTTGAGCCAGGCAGCCGGGTCTTGCGACCCGGCCCGCCTGTCAGGCCGTCGCGCGCTCGGCTGCGGTCTGCCCATCGAAACCCTGTTTTGCCAGCACGCGGTATGTGCTGCGCAACGCCCCGCGATCCGCGTAGCAGCCGCGCAAATGCCG
>SKIF01000038.1 GCA_007116575.1 Paracoccaceae bacterium | reverse complement strand
CGGGGGCCGCTCGGGTCGGTTGCGGCACCGGTTCGATGCGCGGCGCAGGGGCCGGGGCGGCGGCGGACTCGGTGACCTCGGCCTCGGTCTCGGTCTCGGCCTCTGGTGAGGGCTCGGCCTCGGCCAGCGCCTCGACCTCAGGCGCGGGATCGGGATCGGGATCAGGGCTGGTGGCCTGTTGGAGCGTGGGCGTCTGGTCGCAGATGATCTGGCGATCCGGGCCGTAGCGCGGCACCCATGTCACCTCGCCGCCGAAGGTCGAGCGCATGAAGGCGCAGCCCCGGCTGTCGACATATTCGCGCCCCTCAAACCCCTCGGGCGGCAATTCGGCTGGGACAGGCCCGTTCACCTGCGCCCAGCCAGGTGTCCCAAGCACCATGGATACCGCCACTGCGATATAGAATCGTCTCATTGCAACCCCCCGGTTCCAGCCCTTCGACTGTGCCCCCCCAACAAGGCGGATGTAAAGCGAAAATTAATGCGCCCGCCACATCATACAGTGCCGAAAATCCGGTCCCCCGCATCCCCTAGTCCGGGCACGATATAGCCTTTCTCGTTGAGATGACTGTCGAGCGCGGCGGTCACGATCCGCACATCCGGGTGCGCGGCCGCCATGCAGTCCACCCCCTCGGGCGCGGCCAGCAGGCAGATCAGGCAGATCCGGCTGGCCCCGGCGTTCTTCAGCAACTCGACGGCGGCAGCCGAGGAATTGCCCGTGGCCAGCATCGGGTCCACCGCGATCACCAGCCGCCCCGACATCTCGGAGGGCAGCTTGCAGTAATACTGCACGGGGCGCAGCGTCTCTTCGTCGCGGTAGAGCCCGACAAAGCCCACTTTCGCCGTCGGGATCACATCGAGCACCCCGTCAAGCAGCCCGTTGCCCGCGCGCAGGATCGACACCACCACCGGGTCCGGCCCGTCGAGCATCGGGGCCTGCATTTCAATCAGGGGCGTGGTGATGGGGCGCATCGCCACCGGCAGGTCGCGCGTGGCCTCATAGGTCAGCAGCAGGCTGATCTCGCGCAGCAGGCGGCGGAATTCCGGGCCGGGCGTAGCCGCGTCGCGCATCAGCGAGAGCTTGTGCTGCACCAGCGGGTGATCGACGATGGTCAGGTTTGGATGGGTCATTTGGCCTCCAATCGCTTGGCAAGGGCGCGGCGCGTCTCGGGGTCGCAGAAGGCGGCCCCGAGCGCGGTCTGCGCGAGGGTCTCGAATGCGGGCGCCTCCCACCCGAACCGGTCGGCCAGCGCCTGATATTCGCGCGTCATGCTGGTGTGGAAAAATGGCGGGTCATCGGTCGAGACGGTGAGTTTCACCCCCGCTTGGTGCAGCCGGTCGATCGGGTGCGCTGCAAGCGAGGGATAAAGCCCAAGGGCGATATTCGAGCCGGGGCAGACCTCGAGCACCACGCCTGTTTCGGCCAGATGCGCGACCAGCGCCGGGTCCTCGATAGCGCGCACCCCATGCCCGATGCGGCTCACGCGCAGGTCACGCAGGGTCTCGCGCACCGAGTCGGGCCCGCCCCATTCGCCAGCATGGGCCGTCAGGCCCAGTCCGGCCTCGCGCGCGGCATCAAAGGCATAGGCGAAATCGCTCGGGTGCAGCATGGTCTCGTCGCCCGCCAACCCGAACCCCGTAATGAAATCCCCCGCCGTCTCTTGCGCGCAGCGGGCAATCCGGCGCGCCTGTTCGGGGCCAAAATGGCGGATGCAGGTAACACAGCCGCGCAGGATGATGCCGCTCTCCGCCCGCGCCTGTTCGGCTGCCGCCTCGATGGCGGCCAGATAGTCGCGCCATGCCTCCAGATCGCCACCGCCACAGAAATCGGGCGAGAGAAATGCCTCCGAATAGATCACACCCTCGCTGGCCGAATGTTCCAGCACCGCGAGCGTCAGGTCATGGAAATCCTGCGGCGTGGTCAGCACCGTGCAGGCGGCCTCGTAGATGCGCAGGAATTCGTAGAAATCGCGATAGGCATAGCCCCCTGCCCCGTCGAAAATCCGCGACAGATCAAGGCCTTTCTGCGCGGCCTTCGCGCGGATGAAACCGGGCGGCGCGGCCCCTTCGAGATGCAGGTGCAGCTCCAGTTTGGGGATGTCCCTCATGGCAGAAAACTCCGTCCCGGCCCCTGCGCGGGCACACCAAGAAGCGCCGCGACACTGGCCGCCACATCCGCGAAGGCGCACAGTCCGATCTCGCCCGCGCCCTTGCCCGCGACCAGCACCGGCACGCGCTCGCGCGTGTGGTCGGTGCCCGGCGCAGTGGGGTCATTGCCGTGATCGGCGGTGATCACCAGCATGTCGCCCGCGCGCAATCGCGCCAGCGCCTGTGCTGCGACCGCGTCAAAGCGTTCGAGCGCGCGGGCATAGCCTGCAACGTCGCGGGTATGACCATAAAGCGAATCGAACTCGACGAAATTGCAGAAGACGAGCGCGCCCTCTTCGGCCTCGTCGATCAGCCGCAGGAAATGGTCATAAAGCGCCGCATCGTCCGGCCCCTTGTGCACCACGTCGATCCCGCGGCCCGAGAAGATGTCACTGATCTTGCCCACAGCGTGCACGCGCCCGCCCGCCCCCTGCACCCAGTCACACAGCGTGGGCGCGGGCGGGGCGATGGCATAGTCGCGCCGGTTGCCGGTGCGCGTGAACCCGCGCGTCGCATCGCCCGTGAAGGGCCGCGCGATCACCCGGCCCACGCGCATCGCGTGCAAGGACGGGGCGAGATCGGCGCAAAGCTGCCACAGCCGCTCCAGCCCGAAGGCCTCTTCATGTGCGGCGATCTGGAAAACGGAATCGGCCGAAGTGTAGCAGATCGGCCAGCCGGAGCGCAGATGCTCGGCCCCAAGCTCGGTAATGATCGATATACCCGCCGCGTGGCAATTACCCAGGATGCCCTCGGTCCCGGCCAACGCGCAGACCTGTGCGACCAGATCGGGCGGAAAGGCCGGGGTCTCGCGCGGGAAATAGGTCCAGTCCCATGGCACCGGCACGCCTGCGAGTTCCCAATGCCCCGAGGGCGTGTCCTTGCCGCGCGAAACCTCGGTTGCCGCGCCCCACAGCCCCTGCGGCGCAGCCGCGAGCCCCGGTGTTTCCGCGCCCGAGGCCAGCCGCACTGCCGCCCCCAGCCCCAGCGCGTCGAGTGCGGGCAGGCACAACGGCCCGCTGCGTCCTGTCTCGGCCTGCCCCGCCGCGCATTCTTGCGCAATATGCGCGAGCGTGTTCGCGCCGTCATCTCCGAAAGCGGCCGCATCGGGCGCGCCGCCGCATCCCACCGAATCGAGCACCACCAGAAAGGCGCGCGGCATCAGCCCGTCTCCATATGCGCCGCCCCGAAGGCCCCCGGCAGCAGATCGGCCACGCGCAGCGTTTGCGCACTGCCATCCAGCGCCATCATGGTCACCTCGACATCCGGCCCCGCAAACTCCGCGATCTTCTGGCGGCAGCCGCCACAGGGCGGCACCGGGGTCGGGCTGTCGGCCACCACCACCAGTTCGGTGATCTCGCGGTCCCCTGCCGCGCACATGGCCGCAATCGCACCCGCCTCGGCGCAGGTGCCTTCCGGGTAGGCGACATTCTCGACATTGCACCCGGTATGGATGCGCCCCGACGCCGCGCGCAGCGCGGCACCCACCTTGAAATTGGAATAGGGCGCATAGGCTTTCTCGCGCACGCTGCAAGCTGCTTCGAACAGGGTCATGGGCCACCTCTCACGATGGACGTCAGATTGCGCCGGGGCCGCCCGCTTTGCAAGCGGGCGGAATGATTTTCCGTTTCCCCCGGAAACACCATAAGTTAAAACGACATTGCGGTGCGAAGCGGATTGTTTAACCTTAAACCACAAGCCGCATGAGGGGGGAATGATGCCAGACACCACGCCAGAGGAAAACCGCCATCCGGCGCTGCTCTATCACGAATTCCCCCGCCCCGGTAAGCTGGAGGTGCGCCCGACCAAGCCTTTGGCCAATGGTTATGACCTCTCACGCGCTTATTCGCCGGGCGTGGCCGAAGCCTGCACGGAGATCCTCGCCAATCCCGACAATGCGGCGCGTTATACCGCGCGCGGCAATCTGGTCGCGGTGGTGTCGAACGGCACGGCAGTGCTGGGTCTGGGCAATATCGGCGCGCTGGCCTCGAAGCCTGTCATGGAAGGCAAGGCGGTCCTGTTCAAGAAATTCGCCAATATCGACTGTTTCGACATCGAGGTAAACGAATCCGACCCCGAGAAGCTGGCCGAGATTGTCTGCGCGCTCGAGCCCACATTCGGGGCGATCAATCTTGAGGACATCAAGGCACCCGACTGTTTCATCGTCGAGAAAATCTGCCGCGAGCGGATGGGGATTCCGGTCTTTCATGACGATCAGCACGGCACCGCGATTGTCGTCGGCGCCGCGGCGAGCAATGCGCTGCGCGTGGTGGGCAAACGGTTCGAGGATATCAAGATCGTCAGCACGGGTGGCGGCGCGGCGGGGATTGCCTGCCTCAACATGCTGCTGAAACTGGGCGTCAAGCGCGAGAATGTCTGGCTGTGCGACCTGCACGGGCTTGTCTATGAGGGCCGCGAGCAGGAGATGAACCCGCAAAAGGCCGCCTTCGCGCAGCCAAGCGACAAACGCAGCCTCGACGAGGTGATTGCCGGGGCGGACATGTTCCTTGGCCTTTCGGGTCCGGGGGTTCTGAAACCCGATCATGTCGCGCAGATGAGCGCGCGCCCGATCGTCTTCGCACTGGCCAACCCCACGCCCGAGATACTGCCCGACGACGTGCGCGCTGTCGCCCCCGATGCGATCATTGCCACAGGCCGGTCGGATTTCCCCAATCAGGTCAATAACGTCCTTTGCTTTCCCTTTATCTTTCGTGGTGCACTCGATGTCGGCGCGACCGAGATCAATGACGCGATGCAGATCGGCTGTGTCGAAGGAATTGCCGCACTTGCCCGTGCCACCACCAGCGCCGAGGCAGCCGCAGCCTACAAGGGTGAGCAGTTGAGCTTCGGCCCCGATTACCTGATCCCGAAGCCGTTTGACCCGCGCCTGATGGGCGTGGTCGCCCGCGCCGTGGCACAGGCCGCCATCGAATCCGGCGTGGCCAAACGCCCGGTGGCGAATCTGGACGCCTACAAGGCAAATCTCGACGCCTCGGTGTTCCGCTCGGCGATGATCATGCGCCCGGTCTTCGAGACCGCGCGCCAGACCGAGCGGCGCATCGTCTTCACCGAGGGCGAGGACGAGCGCGTGCTGCGCGCGGCCTCGGCCATGCTGGACGAAACCAACGAGGTGCCGATCCTGATCGGGCGGCCCGAGGTGATCGAGATGCGGCTGGAGCGCGCGGGGCTGGCGATCCGGCCGGGTCGCGACTTCCAGCTTGTCAATCCGCAGGACGACCCGCGCTATCGCGACTACTGGCAGAGCTATCACGCGCTGATGGAACGGCGCGGGGTGACGCCGGATCTGGCCCGCGCGATCCTGCGCACCAATACCACTGCCATCGGCGCGATCATGGTGCATCGTGGCGATGCCGATTGCGTCATCTGCGGCACATTCGGGCAGTTCCTCTGGCATCTGCAATATGTCACGCAGATCCTCGGCACCGAAGGGCGGCACCCGGTCGGGGCGCTGTCGCTCTTGATCCAGCAAGAGGGCAACCTGTTTGTCGCCGACACCCAGGTTCACCCCAACCCCACGCCCGAACAGGTGGTCGAGACCGCCATCGGGGCCGCCCGCCATGTGCGCCGGTTCGGGGTCACGCCCAAGGTGGCGTTGTGCTCGCACAGCCAGTTCGGCAATCTCGACACGCCCTCGGGCCGAGTGATGCGCGCAGCGATGGAGATGCTCGACGCCGCCGGGGTCGATTTCGACTATGAAGGCGAGATGCATATCGACGCCGCCCTCGACCCCGAATTGCGTGCGCGGCTGTTCCCCAATGCGCGCTACAGCGAGCCCGCCAATGTGCTGATCTTCTCGAACACCGATGCCGCCAACGGCGTGCGCAACGTGCTGAAAACGCGCGGCGGCGCGCTCGAGGTCGGGCCGATCCTGATGGGCATGGGCAATACCGCGCATATCGTGACCCCGTCGATCACGGCGCGGGGCTTGCTGAACATGTCGGCACTGGCCGGAACGCCGGTGGCGCATTACGGCTGACCTTCTACAGTTTGCAAACTCGTTGCCGGACACCGACTAATCGCCCGGTTGCGCATCGGGTTTGCAAAATTTGCGGATAGAGTGCCGCCAAATCTGCAAAGTTTTTCTCCTGCCGCGATGGTGTTTCCGGTAACGGTTGTTGCGCGGACAGGGATGCGGGTCTATCCCTGCCTTGTCATCATGAAGGAGGAGCCTGATGCGCTACGCCGATCTGCACCAGACATCGCTGCAAGACCCCGAAAGCTTCTGGATGGAGCAGGCACAGGCCATCGATTGGATAAAGCCGCCCTCGAAAGCCCTGTTCGACGCGCAGGCCCCGCTCTACGAATGGTTCGTCGATGGCGAGGTGAACATGTGCTGGAACGCGCTCGACCGCCATGTCGAGGTCGGGCGCGGCGATCAGGTCGCAGTGATCCATGACAGCCCGATCACCGGCACCAAGGCGCATATCACCTATACCGAGATGCGCGACCGCGTGGCCCGACTTGCCGGGGCGCTGCAGGCGCGCGGGGTGGAAAAGGGCGACCGGGTCATCATCTACATGCCGATGATCCCCGAGGCGCTGATGGCGATGCTGGCCTGCGCGCGGCTGGGCGCGATCCATTCGGTCGTTTTCGGCGGCTTTGCCGCAAATGAACTGGCCGTGCGGATCGACGATGCGCAGCCCAAATGCGTCATCGCGGCCTCCTGCGGGATCGAGCCGGGGCGGGTGATCGGCTACAAGCCGCTGCTCGACGGCGCCATCGAGAGTGCGCGCCACAAACCCGAATTCTGCGTCATCTTCCAGCGCGAGCAGCAAGTCGCCCCGCTGACCCCCGGCCGCGATCTGGACTGGAACGCGTTTCAGGACGGCGTCGCGCCGGCCGATTGTGTGCCGGTCGCGGGCAACCACCCGGTCTATATCCTCTACACCTCGGGTACGACCGGCCAGCCCAAGGGTGTGATCCGCCCCACAGGCGGCTATCTGGTGGCACTTCAGTGGACGATGAAGAATATCTACAATGTCGATCCGGGCGATGTGTTCTGGACCGCCTCGGATGTGGGCTGGGTCGTGGGTCACAGCTATATCTGCTACGGGCCGCTGATCACCGGCAACACCACGATTGTGTTCGAGGGCAAGCCCGTCGGCACGCCCGATGCGGGCACTTTCTGGCGCGTGATCTCTGAGCACCGGGTCAAGAGCTTCTTCACCGCCCCCACCGCGTTCCGCGCGGTGCGGCGCGAGGACCCGAAGGGCGAATTTGTCCGCCAGTATGACCTCTCCTGCCTCAAGACCGTCTATCTTGCCGGTGAGCGCGCCGACCCGGACACGATCATCTGGGCGCAGGATCAGCTGAACGTGCCGGTGGTCGACCATTGGTGGCAGACCGAGACCGGCTGGCCGATTGCCGCCAACCCGGTGGGCTGCGAGATGCTGCCGGTCAAGCTGGGCTCGCCCGCCGTGGCCATGCCGGGCTATGACGTGCAGGTGCTGGACGAGGGCGGGAAACCGGTCGGGCCGGACACTCTGGGCGCCATCGCCATCAAGCTGCCCCTGCCCCCCGGCACGCTGCCCAATCTGTGGAATGCCGAGGCGCGCTACCGCAAAAGCTATCTCGCGCAATTCCCCGGCTACTACGCCACGGGGGATGCGGGCTACATGGATGCGGACGGCTATGTCTACATCATGGCGCGCACCGATGACGTGATCAATGTCGCCGGTCACCGGCTCTCGACCGGGGGCATGGAGGAGGTGCTCGCCAGCCACCCCGATGTCGCCGAATGCGCCGTGATCGGCGTTGCGGACTCGTTGAAGGGGCAATTGCCGCTGGGCTTTCTGTGCCTGAACAAAGGCACCGAACGCGACCATGCCGAGATTGTCGGCGAATGCGTGAAACTGGTGCGCGACAAGATCGGGCCAGTGGCGGCGTTCAAGCTCGCCGTGGTGGTGGACCGTCTGCCCAAGACGCGCTCGGGCAAGATCCTGCGCGGCACCATGGTCTCTATTGCTGATGGCAAAGAGTTCAAGATGCCCGCCACCATCGATGACCCGGCCATCCTTGACGAGATAACCGAAGCGCTGCGAGGGCTGGGCTATCCGCAGGGCTAGCCAGCGGCGCGGCAGGGCGGTCGGGATATTGCGCGACGGGTCGGTTTGCGCATAGGCTCGGGGCGCGGCAACAGAGGACGCGGCGCATGACCCGGCAGGACCGCAGCATCCGCACCGGAGATGTGCTTCTGGTCGAGGACACGCCCTCGCTGCAGATGCTCTATCGCACTGTGCTGCGCAGGGCGGGCTATCCGCCGCTCTGCGCCAATACCGGGCGCGAGGCGCTGGAGCATTTCGCCGAACATCTGCCCCGCGTCGTGCTGCTGGATCTGATGCTGCCCGACACAGACGGGTTCAGCGTGATGAGCGCCATGTTGCGCCAGAGTCCCGAGACACGCGTTATCGTGATTTCGGCCAACGGCTCGATCAGCAACGCGGTCGAGGCTACACGGCGCGGCGCGCATGATTTCCTCGTCAAGCCGCTGGGCGACCTGCGGCTGGTCTCTGCGGTTGCCAATGCCCTCAGCGCCAGCCGACGGCGCGCCGGGCGCGCGCCGCTTGCCAACCGCGACATGATGGCCGTTGGCGACAGCGTGTTTCTGGGCCGCTCGCCCGCCATCCGCCGCCTGCACCAACAGGCCGACGCGGTGGCCAACTCGCTTTCTCCGGCTTTCATCCTGGGCGAGAGCGGGACCGGCAAATGCGCCTGCGCCGAAATGATCCATGCCCGTTCACCCCGGGCGGCGCGCAAACTGGTCGTGCTCAATTGTCGCGGACAGGTCGCCAGCGACATCGAAACCGCCCTGTTCGGCAAGGATGTACCGGACGGCCCACCGGTCTGCGGCGCGCTGGCGCAGGCGCAGGGCAGCACGCTTTATCTGGAAAACCCGCAGGACCTGCCGCTGCCATTGCAGGAACGCCTGCTCAAGATACTGGACTCAGGTGAATATACCCCGATCGGCGGCGGCGCGGCGCAGCCGCTGGATATCCGGCTGATCTGTGCCGCCCCGCGCGACCCGCGCGCAGACGGACTCACCGAGGATCTGTTCTACCAGCTGTTCGTCGTCGGGCTGCACATGCCAGCCTTGCGCGAGCGCAGCGCCGATATTGCGCTTCTGGCGCAGCATCTTCTGGGCCGGATCGCACAGCAGGAGCGGAAGAACTTCACCCATCTGTCCGAGGACGCGCTTGACATGCTCGCCCGCCAGACCTGGCCCGGCAATCTGCGCGAACTGGCCAATGTGCTGCGTCAGGCTGTTGTCCTGCATCGCGGACCGGTGCTGACAGCCGCGCTGCTGGAGATGCCCCCGCATAGCCCCCCCGACCCGACCTGCGTTGCCCCGCCCGAGGAAATGCTGGCCGGGCTGACAATGGCCGAGATCGAGCGCCGCGTGATCGAGGCCGCAATCGCCCGCCATGGCAGCTCGGTGCCGCAGGCCGCGCGCGAACTGGACATTGCGCCCTCGACCATCTACCGCAAGCGCGACGCTTGGGAGGCGTTGAAAGGCTAGGGACAGGCCCGTATGCGCGCGATTCTCATCACTGGTTGTTCCAGCGGCATCGGCCATCACGCGGCCCATGCGCTGGCAGCGCGCGGCTGGCGGGTCTTTGCAACCTGCCGCAAGCGCGCGGATGTCGCGCGGCTGCAGGCCGAGGGGCTGGAGAGCCTGTGGCTGGACCTCGACGACACTGCCAGCATCGCGCAGGCGCTGCAGGAGGTGCTGGCACGCACCGAAGGACAGCTCGACGCGCTGTTCAACAATGGTGCCTTCGCCCTTCCGGGTGCTGTCGAGGACCTGCCCACCGACGGGCTGCGCGCGATCTTCGAGACCAATATCTTCGGCTGGCACGAATTGACCCGGCAGGTTCTGCCGGTGATGCGCGCGCAAGGCCACGGGCGGATCGTGCAGAATTCCTCGGTGCTGGGGCTGGCGGCGCGACCCTGGCGCGGGGCCTATGTGGCGACCAAATATGCGCTCGAGGGGCTGACCGACACGCTGCGGCTCGAAATGGCTGGCACTGGCATCCATATCAGCCTGATCGAACCGGGGCCGATCACCTCGCGCATCCGCGAGAACGCGATCCCGCATTTCGAGCGCTGGATCGACTGGCAGGCCAGCCCCCGCGCCGAACAGTATCGCGACGAATTGCAGGCCCGGCTCTACGAGGATAGCGGCCCCGATGTCTTCGAACTCCCGCCCGAAGCCGTCACCCGCCGCCTGATTCACGCCCTCGAATCCCGCCGCCCGCGCCCGCGTTATTATGTCACCACGCCCACCTACCTGCTGGGCGCGGCGCGGCGGCTGCTGTCGACCCGGATTCTCGACATGATCCTGCGCAAAAGCTGAGCACGCGGAAAATTCGGGGTCGCATTCCTGCCCGTCAGGGTTAAGTAAGGCCCAATCAGTCATGAAAGGAGCGCGCCATGCTCTCGGACCCGCTATTCATCCTTGCCGCCATTGCCTCGCTGGTCGTGCTGGCCATCCTTGCCGTCGGGATCGGCGGCTTCGCTCAGGGCGGTGCCTTCAACCGCAAACATGGCAACCGGATGATGCGCTGGCGGATTTACGCGCAATTCGCCGCCGTCGTGCTGATCATGATCTTTGTCTATTTCCGTCAGGGAGCGTAAATATGGTCGTTCTGAACAAGATCTACACCCGCACCGGGGATGCCGGCGAAACCGCGCTTGGCAACGGGACGCGGGTGGCCAAACATGCGCAGCGTGTCACCGCCTATGGCACGGTTGACGAGTTGAACGCCACTATCGGGCTGGCCCGGCTCCATGCCTCGGGCGAAATGGCCGAGGCGCTGGCGCACATCCAGAACGACCTGTTCGATCTGGGCGCGGATCTCTGCCGCCCCGACATGGAACGCGACGCCGAAGCCGAATACACGCCGCTGCGCATCATCCCTGCACAGGTGGACCGGCTCGAGGCCGAAATCGACGCTATGAACGCGAAACTGCAACCTCTGCGCAGCTTCATCCTGCCCGGCGGCTCGGCGCTCTCGGCGCATCTGCACATGTGCCGCACGGTCGCACGCCGCGCCGAACGCGAGAGCGTCGCGCTGGCCGCGACCGAGAGCGTCAACGAATCGGCAGTCAAATATCTCAACCGCCTGTCGGACTGGTTCTTCGTTGCGGGGCGGATCGCCAATAATGACGGCGCAGATGATATCCTCTGGGTGCCCGGCGCCAACCGTTAGCGCCCACAGCCGGGAAAACGCGGCGTCGCGTCGCGCCGATGAGTCGTTTTTCCCCTGTTTTCACCCCGCCAAGGCCAGTACAACCGCAGCAATAACTGCAACAGGAGATCCACGCCCATGAAGGTGCTCGTGCCCGTCAAGCGCGTGATCGACTATAACGTGAAAGTCCGCGTCAAGGCGGATGGCAGCGGGGTCGATCTGGCGAATGTGAAAATGTCGATGAACCCCTTTGACGAGATCGCCGTGGAAGAGGCGATCCGCATGAAGGAAGCCGGGGCCGCGTCGGAAATCGTGGCTGTGTCCATCGGCGTGAAACAGGCGCAGGAAACGCTGCGCACAGCGCTTGCGATGGGCGCGGACCGCGCAATCCTGATCGTGGCCGCCGATGATGTGCATACCGATATCGAGCCGCTGGCCGTGGCCAAGCTGCTGAAAGCGGTGATCGACGAGGAAGCGCCCGGTCTGGTGCTCTGCGGCAAGCAGGCAATCGACAATGACATGAACGCGACCGGGCAGATGCTGGCCGCGCTGACCGGCTGGGCGCAGGCGACATTCGCCTCCGAGGTCAAGGTCGAGGGCGAGAGCGCGCTGGTCACGCGCGAGGTCGATGGCGGCTTGCAGACGATCAAGGTCAAGATGCCCGCGATCATCTCGGTGGACCTGCGTCTGAACGAGCCGCGCTATGCCTCGCTGCCGAACATCATGAAGGCCAAGAAAAAGCCGCTCGATGAAAAGACACCCGCCGATTACGGCGTCGATGTCACCCCGCGGCTGGAAGTGATCAAGACCTCGGAGCCGCCGACGCGCGCGGCGGGTATCAAGGTCGGCTCGGTCGAGGAGCTGGTGAGCAAACTCAAAGACGAAGCGGGGGTGATCTGATGGCGGTTCTTCTTCTGGCCGAAGTCACGGACGGCGCGCTGAACATGGATGCGACCGCCAAGGCGGTCACAGCGGCAAAGGCTCTGGGCGATGTGACCGTGCTCTGCGCCGGGGCCTCTGCAGCGGATGCGGCGGCCGAGGCGGCAAAGATCGACGGCGTGGCCAAGGTGCTCTGCGCCGAGGACCCCTCGCTCGGGCATCGGCTGGCCGAACCCACGGCGGCGCTGATCGTGTCGCTGGCGGGCGATTACAGCCATATCCTGGCCCCTGCCACCACCGATGCCAAGAACATCCTGCCCCGCGTTGCGGCGCTGCTGGATGTGATGGTGATTTCAGATGTTTCGGGGATCGTGGATGCCGACACGTTCGAGCGGCCCATCTATGCGGGCAACGCTTTGCAAACGGTCAAATCCTCGGACGCGACCAAGGTCGTCTCGATCCGGACCTCGACTTTCGACGCGGCCGGCGATGGCGGCAGTGCAGCGGTCGAAACGATTTCGGCAGCCGACAATCCCGGCCTGTCGGAATGGGTCGAGGACAAGGTGGCCGAAAGCGACCGCCCCGAACTCACCTCGGCCAAGGTCGTGGTGTCTGGCGGGCGCGGGGTCGGCTCCGAGGATGATTTCAAGATCATCGAGGGGCTGGCCGACAAGCTCGGTGCCGCCGTAGGCGCGTCGCGCGCCGCAGTCGATTCGGGCTATGCGCCGAATGACTGGCAGGTGGGCCAGACCGGTAAGGTGGTCGCGCCGGAGCTCTATATCGCCGTGGGCATCTCGGGCGCGATCCAGCACCTTGCGGGGATGAAGGACTCGAAAGTCATCGTCGCCATCAACAAGGACGAGGAAGCGCCGATCTTCCAGGTCGCCGATTACGGGCTGGTGGGGGATCTCTTCACTCTGGTGCCGGAACTGACCGAAAAGCTCTGAGCCACCGCCGCCCTGCCCGCCCAAAGCGCCCTCGGGCCGTGCGGGTGGTGGGTGGGGCACGGCCCGGGGGCGCTTTTTCCAGCACCTCCGATCCGTCAAGCGGATGCCACATGAGACGTTCGGCAGGCGCCGTCCCTTCGGGGCGGCGCTTCGCATTCCTCAGATCACAGCGAATCTATCCACATCGACCATGCCGTGATCGGTGATCTTGAGATGCGGGATCACCGGCAGCGCGATGAAGGCCAGCTGCAGGAAGGGCTCTTCCAGCACGACGCCCAAATCCCGCGCCGCCGCGCGCAGATCGACAAGCCGGTCATGCACCGCCTCATGCCGGTCGATCGACATCAGCCCCGCCACGGGCAGCGCCAGTTCCGCCGTCACGGCCCCGCCCTCGGCCACAACGAAGCCGCCCTCGATCTGCGAGAGCCGGTTCACCGCCAGCGCCAGATCGGCGTAATCCACCCCCACCGCGACGATATTGTGATGGTCATGCGCGACCGTGGCCGCAATCGCGCCGCGCTGCATTCCGAAGCCGCGCACGAAGCCAGTGGCGATATTGCCATTGCGCCCGTGCCGCTCCACCACTGCGACGCGGGCCAGATCGCGGGCCGGGTCGGGGCGCTTGTCGCCATCCTCGGAGGTAATCTCCTCGCGCAGATGCTCGGTGATGATCTTGCCCTCGATGATGCCGATAACCGGGGTCTCGGGCTCCGCGCCCGAATGGCGGAAATCCTCTGCCGCGACCTGCGGCGCGCGCACCGATGCGCGCGCGACCGGTGGCACGATTTCGCGTGCGGCGAACGCCGCCTCATTCACCACCTGCCCGCCACAGAGCACCAGCGCGGCGCGACACTCGGCCAGATCGGGCAGCGCCACGATATCGGCGCGCTTGCCGGGCGCGATCTGGCCGCGATCCTTCAGCCCGAAGGCTTCCGCCGCCGAGAGCGTGGCAGCGCGGTAGACCGCCAGCGGGTCGCAGCCCATGGCGATCAGCGAGCGGATCATGTGATCCAGATGGCCATGCTCGGCAATGTCGAGCGGGTTGCGGTCATCGGTACACAGGCACATATAGGGCGCGGTCAGCGGCGTGAGCAGCGGCGCGAGCGCGACCATATCCTTGCTGACCGACCCCTCGCGGATCAGCACGCGCAGCCCTTTCTGCAGCTTTTCGCGCGCCTCCTCCACACCCGTCGCCTCATGTTCTGTGCGGATGCCTGCGCAGATATAGGCGTTGAGATCGCGCCCCGACAAGAGCGGCGCATGCCCGTCAATATGGCTGCCCGCAAAGGCGTGCAGTTTCTCCATGCAGCCGGGGTCGCGGTGCATGACACCGGGGAAATTCATGAATTCGGCAAGGCCGATCACCTGACGATGATCGGCCAGCGCCACAAGCTCGGCAGCCCCCAGTTCGGCCCCGGCAGTTTCCATATGCGTCGACGGCACGCAGGACGAAAGGTTCACGCGGATATCCATCACTGTGCGCGTGGCCGCATCGAGGAAATAGCGGATACCCTCTGAACCGACCACATTGGCGATCTCGTGGGGGTCGCAGATCGCGGTTGTCACCCCGCGCGGGGCAACGCAGCGGTCAAACTCGAACGGCGTGACCAGCGAGGATTCGATATGCAGATGCGTGTCGATGAACCCCGGCACCAGCACATGACCCGAGAGGTCGCGCGTCTCGCGCCCCTCGTATTCCGCACCCACCCCGACAATCACCCCTTCCGAGATGGCGACATCGCCCGCGATCCGCGCGCCAGTGACCATGCACAGCACCTCGGCTCCGCGCAGAACCAGATCGGCGGGCACCTCGCCACGGGCGGCGGCAATGCGGGTCTCGAGGCTCATGGCAGGGCTCCTGTGGCTGGGGGCTACGGGGTAAAGCTGTGATGCGCGCGGGCGTAAAGCGCGTAATCGTCGTCAAAATTCGTCTCCAGCCGCGCGCGCAGCTCGGGCGAGAGCGTCACAGGCCAGTCGGGCGAGGTATTCACCCGCTCCAGCGCGATTTCCGTGCCAAGCCGGGCTTCGAGAAAGCGCAGGAATTCGGGCATCGCGTCATAACGCCAGATCTGGTCCACCTGCGCGCCGGTCTGCGGATGGGTCAGGAACCGCGCCTGCCGTCCCACGGCGGCAAAGGCGGGCTGCGGGTCGGCCAGATAGCCCTCGACGAACTGATCGAAGCTCAGCCCCCGCGCGCTGCGCGGCGTGCCGTTCAGCCAGGCCCCGTGGCGGAACCGGAACCAGCTTGACAGCCAGTCCTCGGGCTGGCGGATCAGTGCGACGGTCTCGGGCGCGTCCTTGACGAAGATCTGGATGAATTTCTCCATCCGCCACTTGTAGCGCTGAAAGGTGCAATGCTTGATCTGCGCCTCGCCCTGCAAAACGATATCGGCACTGGGGCCAAGCGCCTGTTCCAGCGCGGTGCTGCCGGTCTTGGGCGTGGCCAGCAGAACCAGCCCGGCTTTGTGAAAATACAGCATGTCGCGCCCGTGCCTGTGCCTTCTGTCCCTGTCCTAGCGGGTTCGCGGGGCAAGGTCCACTGGCGGGATGGCGCGGGATGGCGCGGGGGGCGCGGGCCAGCGCACTCAGCGGCCCAATGCCACCACGGGCACCCGGTCGCAGGCCGCGCCATGCTCGCCATGCGCGGTCTTGTCCCAGTAGAAGGGCGCGCGCATCAATTCCCACAGCGCCTTGTAGACGGCCAGCACCGCGAGCGGGAAATAGGCGTGCAGCGCAGGCAGCCAGAAGCGCAGGCTGCGATGCCCCCGTGCCCGCAGCGCCAGATAGCCCAGCGTCAGCGTGATCGCCTCGGCCGAGAGGAAGACCAGCGTGAAGCCGATCATCGCCGCCATGCCGAGACTGCCCTGCAATGGATGCCCCAGCCCGGCAAACATCAGCCAGAAGCTCCACAACAGTGGCGCGAACATGAACTGGACCAGCGTGCCCAGAAACAGAAGCTGCACGCCGAAAAAGCGCCACGGCCCGAGCTGGCGCCACAACAGGCGCGGCGCGCGCATATGCACCAGCCAGGTCACGGCATAGCCCTTGAGCCAGCGCGAGCGTTGCTTGACCCAGGGGATCGCGCGGCAATTCGCCTCTTCCTGCGTCACCGTATCCAGAAGCTGCGTGTAATAGCCATGCCGCGCCAGCCGGATGCCCAGATCGGCATCCTCGGTCACGTTATGCGCGTCCCAGCCGCCGAGGCTTTCGAGAATGTCGCGCCGGAAGAACAGCGTCGTGCCCCCCAGCGGCACCGCCAGCCCCAACCGCTGCATCCCCGGCAGGATGATCCGGAACCACGTCGCGTATTCGATCGTAAAGCAGCGCGACAGCCAGTTGGTGCGCGCATTGTAGAAATCGAGCACGCCCTGCACGCAGGCAAGCTGCGGCGGCCCTTGCTGAAAACAGCGCACGACGCGGTGAATCTGGTCGGGCGCCGGCGCGTCCTCGGCGTCATAGACCCCGACAATCGCGCCGCGCGCAAACAGCATCGCATAATTCAGCGCCCGCGGCTTGGTGCGCAGCCGCGCATCGGGCACCGGGATCACGCGCATCCAGCGTGGTAGATCGGCCTTGGCCAGCGCCGCGCGGGTGGCGTGGTCGTCTTCCTCGACCACCAGAAGGATATCGAGCAATTCGCGCGGCCAAGTCAGCCGCGACAAGCGATGGATCAGCCGCGGGACCACGCGCGGTTCGTTATAAAGCGGCACCATGATCGACACGATCGGCCGTCGGTGGCGCAGCAGGGTAAAGGCACTAGCGGCATCGTCAGCGCGGGCTGGCGCGTCACGCGGGGGGCGGCGCATGACGGCGAAGGCCGCCGCCAGCTTGAGCGCCGAGGTCAAGACCAGCACGAATGCTGTCATCAGCGTCAGGCTCAGGAGTATGGCAATCGGGGCCAGCAGCGCCGCCATTGCCACCAGCCCGGCCGCGATCAGCACGGTGAGGCCGAAGCCACGCGTTTGCATCTCGCGGCAACTTTCGGATTCCTCGACACAGGTTTCCGCCCAAAGTTTCAGTCGGTTGCGGCGCGTCCTCAGAATCGCGTCATGCAGGTCGCTGTCGCTGATCAGAACCATGGCGACAGTGCCGAACAGCGCTTCGAGTCGCGGTCGGTGGCGTTCGAACTCGGTCGGGCGGGCACAGGCCACGACCGTCACATCCCCCGCGCGGTGCCATGGCAGGCAATGCAGCGTCAGGCAGGTCTGCACGCCAAGGCGGTCCATCAGCGCGGGATCGGGCAATGGGCTGGAACCAGTCAGCAAAGTGGTGCCGAACTGGCGCGAGAGCGCTGTCGTCAGCGCGGCCTCGCTGACCATGTCATGCGCCAGCAGCACATCGCCCAGAAACCCGGCCTGCTGCGACTGGATCTCGAGCGCACAGACCAGATCCTCGACCGAAAGCGCCCCCATATCGATCAGAATCTGCCCCAGCAGCACGCGGTCGCGCGGGCTTCGGCGCGAGACCACCAACGCCAGCGGTGCGCTGCGCTGTTCGCGCGGCATGTCCTGCCTTTGCGTTGCTTCGCCCTGTCGCATGATCGCGCACCCATGATCTGCGCGCCATTAGGCTGCAAACTGGTAAACAATGCGTTAACCAGGCAACATGTGACGGGTGTGGGCCTGTGTCAGGCGGGTGCCTTGCGCGCGGCCATCGAGGCGGCGAAGCGCTCGAACAGGTAGAAACTGTCCTGCGGGCCGGGGCTGGCTTCTGGGTGGTGCTGAACCGAGAAGACAGGTTTGTCGGCCATGCGGATCCCGCAATTCGAGCCGTCGAAAAGCGAGACATGGGTCTCGATCACGCCCTTGGGCAGGGTCTGGCTGTCCACGGCAAAGCCATGATTCATCGAGGTGATCTCGACCTTGCCCGTCTCGGTGTCCTTGACCGGGTGGTTCGCACCGTGATGGCCGTGATTCATCTTGACCGTCTGCGCGCCCAGCGCCAGCGCCAGCATCTGATGGCCAAGGCAGATGCCGAAGACCGGCAGATCGGCCTCGAGCACCGCGCGGATCATCGGCACGGCATATTCCCCCGTGGCCGCCGGGTCGCCCGGCCCGTTCGACAGGAACACCCCGTCAGGGTTCAACGCCAGCACATCCTCGGCCGTGGCGGTGGCAGGCAGCACGGTCACATCGCAGCCCGCCGAGGCGAGGCAACGCAGGATATTGCGTTTCGCGCCATAATCGATGGCGACAACCTTGTGCAGCGGGGCGGTCTGGCGGGTATACCCGTCGGGCCAGGCCCAGCGCATCTCGTCCCAGCGGTAGCTCTGCGCGCAAGTGACCTCGCGCGCCAGATCGAGCCCCACCAGCCCCGGCCAGGCGCGCGCCTTGGCCACAAGGGCCGCAATGTCGAAATTCCCCTCGGGGTCATGCGCCAGCGCCACATGCGGCGCGCCTTGCTGGCGGATGGCGCGGGTCAGGCGGCGCGTGTCCACCCCCCCGATGCAGATCCGCCCGCGCCGCGTCAGCCATGCGACCAGATCCTCGCTTGCGCGCCAGTTGGAGGGCGCGGTCGGGTCCCATTTCACCACCATGCCCGCCGCGACAGGCTCGGCGGTCTCGTCATCTTCCGGGGTCACGCCGACATTGCCGATATGCGGAAAGGTGAAAGTCACCACCTGCCCGGCATAGGACGGGTCGGTCATGATTTCCTGATATCCGGTCATGGCCGTGTTGAAGCACAGCTCCGCCACGGTCTCGCCGGTGGCACCGAAGCCGCGCCCGTAGAAGACCGTGCCATCGGCAAGCGCAAGACAGGCGGTCGGCTTGGGGTGCTGGATGGTCATGGCGGGCGGCTCCCTCTGCGCTGATCGCGCCGTGCTTATGTCGGGGGGGCGAAAGAATCAAGCGCCCTGACGCACCACTGTCCGGCAGAGCGCACAGCTTGTCGTGATCAGGGAGAAACGCGCGCCCCGATGGGTTGCTGCCCTTCGCGCAAGCCTCTAAACTGGTCGCTTCACGCCACGACCCCGGAGCCACAGCCCATGTCCCTGCGCGACACCATCTCGCAAGCCCTGAAGACCGCGATGAAATCGCGCGACACTGACCGGCTGGCCACGTTGCGGCTGATCAATGCCGCGATCAAGGACCGCGAGATCGCCGCGCGCGAGGGGCCCGAGGCGCCGGCATTGACCGATGCCGACCTGATTGCGGTGCTGACCCGCATGGTCAAGCAGCGCCGCGATTCGGCGCGCGCCTATGAAGAGGGTGCAAGGCTCGATCTGGCCGAGAAGGAACGCGCCGAGATCGAGGTGATCGAGGAATTCCTGCCGCGCCAGATCAGCGGCGAAGACATGGAAGCAGCGGTCGCGCGGGTGATTGCCGCCAAGGGGGCAAGCAGCGTGCGCGATATCGGCAAGGTGATGGCGGCGCTCAAGGCCGAATATGCCGGTCAGATGGATTTCGGCAAGGCGGGCGCGCTGGTCAAGGACAAGCTCGCCTGATCCGTCAGCGACCACCCGATCACATCCGTTCAAGTCCGGAATGGCGGGTCAGCTCGGCACGCAGACAGAGGCCATGCATTGCGCGGAATACCATTATTTTCAAACGCCTTGCTCGCCGTTCTTAAGCAAGAAAACGCGCATCCTTCATACCCTTTCGCTCCCGCGCGGGATGTGACTGCGCCCCATGGGAAGGCCGCCCAAAGCGCCCTCGGGCCGTTCGGGCGGGTGGGGTGGGGCACGGTCCGAGGGCGCTTTTGCCGCGTCTTGTTCGCACGGACACCCTGTCACACCGAATAGCGCGCCTCGGCCTGCGAATCCTGCCGCAACCGCGTCTCGAAGGCCCGCGAAATATGGTCCTTGAGCGCGGTATAGGCCGCATCGCCATCGCCTGCGGCAATGGCCTCGACAATCGCGTCATGCTCTTCCAGCGTCTGCTTCCCGCGCCCCTCGAAGGACAGCGAGGTGGTGGCCAGAAGCGCCATCGAGCGATGCACGAGGTCCAGTTGCTGCACCAGATAGCGATTGTGCGAGGCAAGGTGGATCTGCTTGTGAAAGCGCTTGTTCGCGCGGCTGAGCGCGGGCGGGTCGTCAACCAGCGCGCGGTCTTCCTCGACCATGGCGCGCAACAGCCGGATCTCCTCGACCGTGGCGTGGCGTGCGGCCAGCCGCGCGGCCAGCCCCTCAAGTTCCGAGCGCACGCAGTAAAGCTCGGCCAACTGGTTGTGATCAAGCGATGAGACGATCAGTGACCGCCCGTCGCGGGTCAGCAGCGATTGTGTTTCAAGCCGTTGCAGCGCCTCGCGGATCGGCGTGCGCGAGACGCCGAAGCGTTCGGCCAGTTCCGATTCCACCAGCCGGTCACCGGGGCGGTAGACGCCCACATCAATGGCCTCGAGAATCAGGTTATAGGCATCCTTCAGGGGTCGCGTGTCGCTCATCATCTCCATCCGCAGTCTGCCGCCAGAAAAGCCGGGATCGCGCGCGATGACAAGCCTTTATCCCGCCCCGCGCCCTCTTGCGCCATTTTGCGGTTTTCCCGCGCGCCCGCCTGCACTACCTTGCGCACCATGCCAGCCGAGCATTTCGCACATATCGACACCTGGGTGTTCGATCTCGACAATACGCTTTACCCGCCGCAGATGCGCCTCTTCGACCAGATCGAAGTGCGCATGACCGCCTATGTCATGCAGGCGCTTGGCGTGACCGAGCCCGAGGCCAACCGCCTGCGCAAGCTGTACTGGGCCGAATACGGCACCACGCTGGCCGGGCTGATGCGGCTGCATGATCTTGACCCGCTGCCTTATCTGGAAGCGGTGCATGACATCGATTTCAGCGTCCTGAGCGCGGACGCCGAATTGTCTGCGCGCATTGCAGCCCTGCCGGGGCGGCGGATCGTCTATACCAATGGCTCGGAACCTTACGCGCGCCGCGTAATCGCCGCACGGGGCCTCGAGAGGGTGTTCGACCAGGTCTACGGCGTGGAACATGCGGGTTTTCGCCCCAAACCCGAACCCGCCGCCTTTGCCGAGGTGTTTGAGCGCGACGGGCTGGAGGCGCGCCGCGCAGCCATGTTCGAGGATGACCCGCGCAATCTGGCCGCCCCTCATGCGATGGGTCTGCGCACTGTCCATGTCGCACCCACCCCACAGCCCGCGCCGCATATCCACCACCACACTGATGATCTGAGCGGATTTCTGCGCCAGTTGCTGCGCTGACCACTGGGCGCTGCGCGGATCGGTCGCGCGACACTCTGTCCTGCTGTCTCGGGGGCGACAAAAACATATTTCTCGCCTGTCACAAAACAGGAGTGAGCCATGAGCAGCGCAACCGAGACAACCCGGCATGATCACGCGTCCGCGCAGGATGACGAGCCCTGGCCGATCTGGGCCGCGATCATGGTGTTTCTCAACATTCTGGTCATCGCCGGGATGACGCAGGGCCTGCCCGGTCTGGTCGCGGTGATGGGCGTGGCGGCGATCGGGATGATTCTGGTGTTGGTGCTGATCGTCAGCGGATGACGCGCAGGCGTGGCCCGCAGGCTGCGTTGCGCCCGGCGGGCAAAGAGGTATTCTGGCGCATGGCAACAGCGCAGCGAGGATACGATGCGGCAGGAGTATGACATCATCGTTTCGGGCGGCGGCATCGCCGGGCTGAGCGCTGCGGCTGCCTTTGGCAGCGCGGGCTATTCGGTGCTGTGTGTGGACCCCACGCCCCCCGTGATGGCCGAGGCCGACCCTGCGTCGGACCTGCGCACCACCGCGTTCCTGCAACCGTCGGTCAAGGTGCTGGAGGCCGCAGGGCTGTGGGATCGCTTCGTCCCCCATGCAATGCCCTTGCAGGTGATGCGCATCGTCGATGCCGGCGGCCAAGAGCCCGAACCGCGCGTCAGCCATGAGTTCAACGCCGCCGATATCTCCGACCAGCCCTTCGGCTGGAACCTGCCCAACTGGCTGTTGCGCCGCGAATGCGTGGCACGGCTGGAAGAGCTCGACAATGTGACCTTCCGCCCCGGTGTCGGAACCCGCAGCCTGACCACGCGCGAGAGCGCGGCGATTGTCGGGCTGTCGGATGGCACATCGGCCCGCGCACGGTTGCTCGTGGCCGCCGACGGGCGCAATTCGCCGATGCGCACGGCACTCGGCATCAATGTACAGACCACGCGATTCGGCCAGAAGGCGCTGGCCTTCGCGGTGACACATCCGGTGCCGCATGAGAATGTCTCGACCGAGATCCACCGCTCGGGCGGCCCCTTCACCTTCGTGCCCCTGCCCGACCGCGACGGCCAGCCCTGCTCGGCCATTGTCTGGATGGAGACCGGGCCGGAAGTGCTGCGCCTCGCCGCGCTTGAAGAGGCTGCGTTCGAGGCCGCGATGGACCGCCGTTCCTGCGGGCTCTTCGGGCCGCTCAAGCTCGCCTCGCGCCGGACCGTCTGGCCCATCATCAGCCAGATCGCCGAGCGGTTTCATGGCGAGCGCACCGCGCTGATGGCCGAGGCCGCGCATGTTGTTCCGCCCATCGGCGCGCAGGGGTTGAACATGTCACTGGCCGATCTGGCGGTGCTTCTGGACCTGGCCACACAGGAGGGGCTGGGCGAGCCCGCGATGCTGAGTGCTTATCACCGCCGCCGCTACCCGGATGTGGCGCTGCGCGTGGCCGGGGTGGGGATGCTTAACCGCGCCTCGATGCTTGAGGCCCAACCGCTGCGCGACGCCCGCGCAAAGATGCTCGATGCGCTCTACTCCGCCGCACCGGTGCGCCGCGCGCTGATGCAGATGGGCATTGGGACGCGCTGAGCTGGCGGGGCTGGTCCGGTCAGAGGTGACCGGCGATTGACGGGCCCTATTCGGGTACAAGACTGACACCTCCTGACAAGCCGAGGGCGCGCGCTCTGTGCGCGCGTCGGCCCAAACCGGTTTTCCCTTGCACTTTCCCCGGCAGAACATATTCTGGAATCATTCTAAATCGGTGCCTTGATGTCCGAACCCACGCTGTTTCTCGTCTTCATCGCGGCGCTGATCACGGCGCTGGCCACCGGGCTGGGCGCATTGCCGCTGCTGGCGATGCGCAAGGTCTCGAAGCGCACGCTTGCGCTTGGCAACGGTCTGGCCGCCGGGCTGATGCTGGCAGCGACGTTCCAGCTTGTCGTCGAGGGATTTGAATTCTCGGCCCCCCGCACGCTCATCGGGCTTTTGCTGGGGCTGGGCGGGATCTGGCTGGCGAAACGCTATTTCGACAGTCGCGACGGGGTCAGCATTGGTGATGCCAGCGGCGCGGATGCGCTCAAGATCCTGCTGATCATGGGGGTGATGACCGTGCATTCTGCCGCCGAAGGTGTGGGCGTAGGCGTCGCCTATGGCGGCGGGCGCGAGCTGGGCGATTTCATCACCATCGCGATTGCGCTGCATAATGTGCCGGAGGGGCTGGCCATCGCGCTGGTGATGGTGCCGCGCGGCGCCTCGGTCGGCAAGGCGGCCTGGTGGTCGATCCTCTCCTCTGCCCCGCAACCGCTGCTCGCCGTGCCCGCCTTCCTCTTCGTGCTGGCCTTCGCGCCCTTCCTGCCCATCGGGCTCGGGCTGGCGGCAGGCGCCATGCTGTGGATGATCTTTTCCGAACTTCTGCCCGAGGCAAGCGAAGCGGTGGACCATTCGACCCTCGGTGTGGTGGTCACACTCGCCTTCACGCTGATGATGGCCCTCATACTGGTTTTGGGTTGAGTGCAATGCGTCGTTAATTGAAAATTCATCAAACTGCTTCTATTCTCTCCTTGAGGGCCGAAAGTGATCACCAATGGAAAAGACCGACATCGAAGTGCGCTTGGCGCGAATCGAAAGGGAGCTTGATCAACTCAAGAAAGCTCTGATCGAAACAGTCAAGGTATCTCTCAACTCCGGCATGTATGTCATGACCGAGGACAAATCTCTTGGAACAGACAAGTTTGCGGAAATTGAGTCATCCATAAAGCTCATCAAGGAATTACTGGGTGCTAGCGATGGGGAAAAGGCGAAATGAGTAAACTCCACGATCTGACTGGTTTGGACCGTTCTGTGGATGAACTCCGTCGATCCGTTCGGCCCGGACACGGCAGTGGTGGTGGCGATGGGTCAGGGCTCTTCACACGTCTCGACCGGCTGGAACGAAGCGTGGCATCGCTGGACCAGGACAACAAGGGCATTCGATCCGATCTCGCCTATATCAAAGGCAAACTCGACGGAATGCCAACTACACTGCAACTTGTGGCCGTCGCGGTAGCAGTTTTTGTGGCCGCCGGGGTGTTTCAGTTTTTCCGCTGAGCCTTATATTTGGCCTCACACTGGTTTTGGGCTGAGCCCCATTGCCCTGCCCGCCCCCCTGCCCCATATCTGGGTCATGCTGAGACTCACGCCCTTCCTGCTGCTGCTGGCCTATGGCCTGATCATGTACTGGTTTTCCTCCTGGCGTACGCGGCAGGATCTGGACCAGCGCTCGACCCCGCTTGCGGACGCGCGGCTCAAGCGGCTGACCGACCGTTTTGCCGAAGCCGTCGGCGTGGAACGGATCAAGGTCCATATCTACGAGATCGAGCCGGTGAACGGGCTCGCGGCACCGGACGGGCGAATTTTCATCACGCGCGGCTTCTACAACCAGTATCGCATGGGCGCGGTCTCGGCCGAGGAACTGGCCTCGGTGATCGCCCATGAGCTGGGCCATGTCGCGCTGGGGCATTCGCGCAAGCGGCTGATCGATTTTTCTGGCACCAATGCGATCCGCATGGCACTGGCGACCGTCTTCAACCGCTTCCTGCCCGGCCTCGGCGCGATTGTTGCCAATTTCATTACCACGCTGCTGATGGCGCGGCTGAGCCGGGATGATGAATACGAGGCCGACGCCTACGCCTCTGCGCTGCTGGTCAAGGCCGGAATCGGAACCGACCCGCAGAAATCTCTGTTCCGCAAGCTCGACCGGCTGGTCGGCGTCGGTGGCGGCACCCCCGCCTGGATGATGAGCCACCCCAAATCCGAAGACCGCATCCGCGCGATCGAGGAGAACGAGGCGCGCTGGAAGCTGTCGCCGCAAGCGTAAGCGCCGTCATCGGGCGGGTGTGCGTTGTGGGCGGGACACCCCGAGCGGGCAGGCGCAGCCTGCCCGGCCCCCTCAAACCCTGCCCGGTCCACGCTCAGACGACGACCCCGGCCCCTTGCGTCGAATCGCCCACATTCGCACGGAACGCTGCAAACAACTCGCGCCCGATCCCGACACCGTTGGCCGACAAATCCGGCTCAGCCGGCGCGCGGGTCTCGAAGCCCTCTTCCAGCACCTCCAACCGTCCGGCGACGGCATCGACGCGCACCAGATCACCATCGCGCAGCCGGACCAATGGCCCGCCCTTGGCCGCCTCGGGCGCGACATGGATAGCCGCAGGCACTTTCCCGCTGGCCCCCGACATCCGCCCATCCGTCACCAGCGCCACCTTCAGCCCGCGATCCTGCAGCACCGACAAGATCGGCGTGAGCGAGTGCAATTCGGGCATCCCGTTCGCGGCGGGCCCCTGAAAACGCACCACCACCACCACATCGCGGTCGAATTCGCCTGCCTGAAAGGCCGCCTTGACGCTCGCCTGGTCATGGAAAACCCGCGCCGGGGCTTCGATCACATGGCGCGAGGGGTCCACGGCAGAGACCTTGATCACCCCCTGCCCCAATGACCCGGACAATTGTTTCAGCCCGCCCGTCGCCTGGAAGGCCTCGCTCACCGGGCGCAAAATGCGTGCATTCAGGCTCTCGCCCGCGCCATCTTCCCAGACCAGTTCGCCATCGTGCAGCTTGGGTTCCTGCGCGTAGCGCGCAAGCCCGTCGCCCGCCACCGTGCAGACATCGTCATGCAACAGCCCCGCGTCCAGCAATTCGCCGATCATGTAGCCCAAGCCCCCTGCGGCATGGAAATGGTTCACATCGGCCAGACCATTGGGATAGACCTTGGCCATCAGCGGCACCGCATCCGAGATCTCGGCAAAATCCTCCAGTTCCAGCTCAATCCCCGCCGCGCGCGCCATCGCAGGCAGGTGCAACACCAGATTGGTCGAACCGCCCGTGGCCATCAGGCCCACAATCCCGTTCACAAAGGCGCGCTCATCAAGCACATGGCCCACGGGGCGATAGTCATTGCCGAGAGCCGTGATCGCCAGCGCGCGCTCGGTCGCGGCCACGGTCAGCGCCTCGCGCAGTGGTGTGCCGGGATTGACGAAGGCCGCGCCGGGCAGGTGCAGCCCCATGAATTCCATCAGCATCTGATTGGTATTGGCAGTGCCGTAGAATGTGCAGGTGCCGGGGCCGTGATAGCTGGCCATCTCGGCCTCCATCAGTTCCTCGCGCCCGATCTGGCCTTGCGCGAATTTCTGGCGCACCTTGGCCTTCTCGTCATTTGGCAACCCGCTTGTCATCGGCCCTGCAGGCACGAAAACGGCAGGCACATGGCCAAAGGTCGCCGCAGCAATCACCAACCCGGGCACGATCTTGTCGCAGACCCCAAGCCAGACCGCGGAATCAAAGCAGTTATGCGACATCGCCACCCCCGCCGCGAGCGCGATGACGTCGCGCGAAAACAGCGACAATTCCATCCCCGGCTGGCCCTGCGTGACCCCGTCACACATGGCGGGTACTCCACCCGCGACCTGGGCCGTGCCGCCCGCAGCCCGGGCGGCACGGCGGATGATGTCGGGAAAATGCTCGAAGGGCTGATGCGCCGAAAGCATGTCGTTATAGGCGGTCACGATACCCAGATTTGGCGCGCGTCCGCCAGCCAGCGTGTCCTTGTCCGGCCCCATGGCGGCATAGGCATGGGCCTGATTGCCGCAGGAAAGATGCGCGCGCGCAGGTCCGGCCTCGGCGGCCGCTTGAACTTGCGCGAGATAGGCCGCGCGGCGGGTGCCCGAACGTGCGCGTATCCGGTCGGTGACAGCCTCGATACGGGGGTGAAGGGGCATCATTGCCTCCCTTGTGTAACAGCGGGAATCATTGCGCTCTCGATACATGGTTAGCGCTAACAAATCAATCAGCCCCCCAAGCCATGCGACAGTTACATAGCGGGACTGCGCATTTGGCGGTCAAATTTCTGCGGCGCAGCGTCTATATGGTGGGTCAGACCAACCAAGGACAAGACCATGACCAACCCCTACGAACCCATCGAACATGATGTCATCCGCATCGAGCAAGAGGCTCGGCGCCAGCGCTCCGAGTTTGTCGCACAAAGCCTGCGCAGCGCTCTCGGCTGGCTGACCGGCCTGCTGCCCATCGGCCGCACCACCGCGCGCGGCTGAGACCTGCCACGCAGAGGCGAGACACGGGCGGGGCTTTCCAAAGCCCCGCCCCTCGCATAAGGCAGGGGCGACCCGCGACAAGGACCGCCCCGCCATGCTCGATCTTCCCACCATCCGCCTGATGCCCAAGGCCGAAGCCCGCGCCATCCGCCACGGCTTCCCCTGGGTCTTTGCCAATGAGCTGGTCACTGACCGGCGCACCCGCGCGCTGGCTCCGGGCAGCTTCGCGCGGCTCGAAGATGCCGAGCGCCGCCCGCTGGGCGTGGTGACGGTCAATCCCGGCTCGAAGATCATTGCCCGGATGATGGACCGCGACCCGGACGCGCAGATCGACCGCGCCTGGCTGGCCGCGCGACTGACGCGTGCGCTGGAGATGCGCGCGCGGCTCTATCCCGACCCGTATTACCGACTGGTCCATGCCGAGTCCGACGCGCTGCCGGGGGTCATCATCGACCGTTTCGGCGCAGCCGCCGTGATCCAGCCCAATGCCGCCTGGGCCGAAGCGCAGTTCGAAATGCTGGCCGATGCGCTGGCCGAGGTGACAGGCGTCGCCACCATCGTCAAGAACGGCACCGGGCGCGCGCGGGCGCGCGAAGGGCTGCCCGAAGCGACGGTTCTGGCGCGCGGCACACTGGACGGGCCGGTTCCGGTGCCGATGAATGGCGCGACCTATCTGGCCGATCTGACCGGCGGGCAGAAGACCGGGCTGTTCTTTGACCAGCGCGAGAATCACGCCTTTGCCGCCCGGCTGGCCAAGGGCGCGCGCGTGCTCGATGTGTTTTCCCATGTCGGTGGCTTCGCGCTGGCCGCACTTGCGGCGGGGGCAGATCATGCGCTGGCCGTGGACAGTTCCGCCCCGGCGCTGGCGCTGGCCGAACAGGGTGCCGGGGCCAGCGGCGTGGCCGCGCGCTTTGCCACGCGGCAGGGCGAGGCCTTCGCGACGCTTGAAGCCCTGGCAAAAGAGGGCGCGCGCTTCGATCTTGTGATCTGCGACCCGCCCGCCTTCGCGCCCGCGAAGGATGCACTTGCCGCAGGGCTGCGCGCCTATG
>SKIF01000090.1 GCA_007116575.1 Paracoccaceae bacterium | reverse complement strand
GGACGCACGCATTCGTGATGTGCAGTCTGGTACGGTCGGGAAGGCGGCAAACGGGTTTGGCATGACAGGTCAGATGGACAAGACATTCGATGCCGCCGTGATCGGCGCGGGGATCGTGGGCGCCGCCACCGCAGCCGCGCTGGCCCGCGCGCACCCTCGCTGGCGCGTGCTGGTGCTGGAGAAAGAGCCGCTGCCAGCGCGTCACCAGACCGGGCGCAACAGCGGGGTCATTCATTCGGGCGTCTATTACACCCCCGGCAGCCTGAAGGCGCAGCTTTGCCGCGAGGGGCTTGAGCGTACCTATGCCTATTGTCGCGCCCATGGCATCAAAGCCGAGCAGCGCGGCAAGCTTCTGGTCGCAACCGATGCCACCGAGGCCGCGCGGCTCGATGCGCTGGAGGCGCGCGCCGCACAGAACGGGGTGCAGGTCGAACGGCTGGATCGCGCCGGGCTTGCCGCGCATGAGCCCCATGTCGCGGGACTGGCCGCATTGCGCATCCCGGCCACGGGGATTGTCGATTATGTCGGCATCACCCGCGCGCTGCTGGCCGAGGTCGAGGCGGCGGGGGGCGTGGTGCAGGTCTCGGCCGCGTTGCACGGGTTGCGCCGGGACGGGGGAGAATGGCGCTTGCAGAGCGCGCGCGGGCCATATCAAGCGGCGCGGGTGGTGCTGTGCGGCGGGCTGCAATCGGACCGGCTGGCGCGGATGGCGGGGCTGGAGAACGATCTGCGCATTCTGCCGTTCCGGGGCGATTACTATACGCTGCCCGCGCAGCGCTCGCGCATCGTGCATCACCTGATTTATCCGGTGCCTGACCCAAGCCTGCCCTTTCTGGGGGTGCATCTGACGCCCATGATCGACGGCACGATCACGGTCGGACCCAATGCTGTGCTGTCGCTGGCACGCGAGGGCTATGGGCGCTTTTCCTTCAATCCGCGCGATGCTGCGCAGGCACTGGCCTATCCGGGCCTGTGGCGTACGCTGGCGCGCCATCCGCGCGCGGTGGCGGGCGAGTTGGCCAGCGCGCTCTCGCGCAGACGCTATCTGCGGCTGGTGCAGAAATACTGCCCCGGCCTGACGCTGTCCGACCTCAGCCGCCACCACGCGGGCAATCGCGCGCAACTCACGCGCCGCGACGGCACTCTGGTTGATGATTTCATGATCCTGCAGCGCGACGGGCTGACAGCCGTGATGAATGCCCCATCCCCGGCGGCCACGAGCGCGCTGCCGATTGCCGAGTATCTGAGCGCCCGCATCGAATAGAGCGGGGCCACGAGACGCGCGGGGGGCGGGCGATCAGTGGCGGTCAGCCTGCTTTCGCCCTGCGTTCGGGGCGGGGGCGGCGGGCGACATCTCTGGTCATGCGGAACACGGCCACGGAATTGGCTCGGACATGCGCGGCGGCGGGTGGATGAGCGTCGTCCGGTGTGGCGCTGGTGTCAAAGACACGGCGCCAGACGTGATCCTCCTGCGCCTCGGGCATGGTGGCTTTCACGTCCTCGCCGGCATTGAAGACGATATAGAGCGCATCAAAGCGGCGCTCATAGGCCGGGGTGGAATGGGCCATGCGGGTCTCGACCCCGACAAAGCGCAGGTCGCTGGCGTTCCAGTCCGCGTCGGACATCTCGCGCCCGTCGGGCCTGCGCCAGACCAGATCGGCCATACCGTCTTCGGGGCGGGGTATTGAATGCAGGAAGCGTTTCTGCCGCAGCACCGGATTGTCGTGGCGAAAGGCGATGGCGGCACGGCAGAATTCCAGAAACTCCGGGTCGGCCTCGTCCCAATCCACCCAGCCGGTAGGGTTGTCCTGACAATAGGCATTGTTGTTGCCGCCTTGCGAATTGCCCAGCTCGTCACCCGCAAGGATCATCGGCGTGCCCTGCGACAGCATGAGCGTGGCAAACATGTTGCGCCGCCGCTGCGCGCGCCGCGCGATGATTGTGGTATCCGCGCTCGGCCCCTCATGGCCGCAATTGTCCGAATTCTCGCCATTATGGCCGTCGCGGTTGCCCTCGCCATTGGCGTGATTGTGCTTGCGCGCGTAGCTGACCACATCCATCAGCGTGAAGCCGTCATGCGCGGTCAGGAAACTGACCGAGGAGGTCGCGGGCCGCCCGTCATGGTCGAAATGCACCGCCGAGCCCGAGATCCGCCGCGAGAGCTTGCGCGCCTGCCCGTTATCGCCGCGCCAGAAGGCGCGGACCGTGTTGCGGAACTTGTCGTTCCATTCGCGGAAGGGGGCCGGGTAGGCGCCAAGCTGATAGCCATTGCTGCCCAGATCCCAGGGCTCCGCGATCAGCTTGACGCGATTGAGCACCGGGTCCTGCCGCACTGCGCGGCAGAACGGCCCGTCACGGTCAAACACCCCGCCCGTGCGCGCCAGCGTCGAGGCCAGATCGAAGCGGAAGCCGTCGACATGCATCACCTCGACCCAGTAGCGCAGCGAATCCATGACCAGCCGCAGGGTGAAGGGGTGGTCCATGTTGATCGTGTTGCCGCAGCCCGAGTCGTTGATGAAATAGCGCTTGTCCTCGGCCAGCCGGTAATAGGCGGCATTGTCGAAGCCCCGGAAACACAGCGTCGGCCCCATCTGGTCGCCCTCGGCGGTGTGGTTATAGACCACATCAAGGATGACTTCGATGCCCGCCGCATGAAAGCGCGCGACCATCTGCTGGAATTCGGCAATCTCTCCGGCCGACATGTAGCGCGGTTCGGGGGCGAAGAAGCCGTAGCTCATATAGCCCCAGTAATTGCGCAAGCCCTTTTCGACCAGAAAGCGGTCATCGACAAAGGCCTGGACGGGCAGAAGCTCGATTGTGGTGATGCCGAGCTTCGTCAGATGCTCGAGCATCGGGTCCGAGGCCATGCCGAGGAACTTGCCGGCATGGGGCACATCGCTGCGCTGCGCGGTCAGGCCCTTGACATGGGCCTCATAGATCACGGTTTCGGACCAGGAATAGCGCGGTCGGTTCGCGCTTTCGCTCCAGCTGAAGGCCGGGTCCACCACCACAGAACGCGGCATGAAGGGCGCAGAGTCGCGCCGGTCGAAGCTCAGGTCGCACTGTGGGTCGCCGATAGTGTAGCCATAGAGCGCATCGTGCCAGACCGGATGGCCGGTCAGTTTCTTGGCATAGGGGTCGATCAGCAGCTTGTGCGGGTTGAACCGATGCCCCTCTTCGGGCGCATAGGGGCCGTGGACGCGATAGCCATATTGCTGGCCCGGACGCATCCCCGAAATATAGCCATGCCAGACATGGCCATCACGCTCGGCCAGATCGATCAGGAAGGACTCGTTGCCCGCATCGTCGAACAGGCAGAGCGTGACGCGGGTCGCGTGCTGCGAGAAGACGGCGAAATTCACGCCCTCGCCATCGAAACTCGCGCCCAATGGATAGGGGCGCCCTGCCGTCAACTGAAAAGCGGTGATCATGTGGTCTGGCCCAACACGCCCTTGTAGAGTTGCGCATAGCTTTCGGCGGAATGCTCCCAGCCGACAGGATGCGCCATAGCATTGCGGCTGATCCTGTGCCAGAGGTCGCGTTGATGATAGAGCGCGCAGAGCCGCGCCAGCGCGTTCGAGAGCGCCAGTGCAGTGACCGGGTTGAACTGCAGCCCGGTGGCCACCACCTTGCCCGCCAGCGTGGCCGGGCTGGCCGGAATCACTGTATCAGCCAGCCCCCCGGTCAGCGCCACCACCGGCAGCGTGCCATAGCGCAGCCCGTAAAGCTGGGTCAGCCCGCAGGGTTCGAACCGCGAGGGCACGAGGATCGCATCGCCCCCCGCGATCATCCGATGCGCAAGCCATTCGTCATAGCCGATGCGCACCGCGACATCAGGGTGTTCCGCCGCCATGCGGAACGCCGCTTCCAGCGCTGCGTCGCCAGTGCCCAGAAGCACCAGTTGCCCGCCACGCTCCAGCAGCGCGGGCAGGGCTTCAAGCAGCAGGTCCAGCCCCTTCTGCGCGGTCAGACGCGAGATCACGACACATAATGGGCCGTCCGCTTTCGGCAGGTCGAATTCGGCGCGCAAGGCGGCCTTGTTCGCGGCCTTCCCGCGTGGCTTGTTATAGGGAATGATATGGGGGTCTTTATCGGGCGACCACATGTCCATGTCGATCCCGTTCAGAATGCCCGAGAACTGCGCCCGCCGCCCCAGCAGCACGCCTTCCAGCCCCATGCCGAATTCAGGTGTCAGCAATTCCTCGGCATAGGTGGGCGAGACCGTAGTGATCCAGTCGGCATGGATCAGCCCGGCCTTGAGCGCCGAAATCTTGCCCCAGTATTCCAGATTGTCGGGCTTGAAGTCGGCAGGGTCGAGCCGCAGCGCCGACAGGCGCGCGGCAGGGGCAAGCCCCTGAAAGGCGATGTTGTGGATGGTCTGGACCGCGCGCACCTTTCCGGCAGCGGGCGAGCGCGCAATGTAATAGGGTGCAAGCCCCCCCTGCCAGTCATGCGCATGGACCAGCGCGGGCGACCAGTCGGGCAGCGCTCCGTTGGCGATCTCGGCTCCGACCCATGACAGGGCGGCGAAGCGTTCGGGATTGTCGGGCCAGTCTCGCCCGGTCTCGTCCAGATAAAGGCCCGCGCCGCGCGCATAGAGATGCGGCGCGTCCAGCACCAGCAGGTCCAGCCCGGCGACCTGCTCGGCCAGCAGCCGCGCCGGGCCGCCGAAACAGTCGGGCCATTCGGCGCAGGTCTTTGGCTTGCGCAGCTCGGCCGTCACCGCCGGATAGCCCGGCAGCAGAGTGCGCATCCCGACCCCGTGCCCGGCCAGCGCCCCCGGCAGCGCGCCCGCCACATCCGCGAGCCCGCCGGTCTTGACCAACGGCGTGGCTTCGGAGGTGACGGACAGAACCCGGGTCATTGCGCGGCATTCCACTTTTCGATCATCGGCTTGGTGATCAGCGTCACGCCGCGATCCGTCACACGGAAATGCTTGGCGTCCTCTTGCGGGTCCTCGCCCACCACCAGCCCCTGCGGGATGATCACGCCGCGGTCGATCACGCAGTTGCGCAGCCGCGCCGAACGATTGACCACCACATGCGGCAGCACCACGGCATGATCGAGCACGGCGTAGGAATTGGTGTGGACCTGCGTGAACAACAGCGAATTGCGCACTTCCGTCCCCGAGATGATGCACCCGCCCGAGACCATCGAGGAAATCGCCACACCCCGGCGGTGCTTTTCATCATGGATGAATTTGGCGGGCGGCGCGGCTTCGGAATAGGTCCAGATTGGCCAGTCACGGTCCCACAGGTCCAGCGTGGGCGTGAAATCGGTCAGGTCGATATTGGCCTGCCAGAAGGCATCAATCGTGCCGACATCGCGCCAATAGGCCTCGGCCCCCGCCTCGCGCACGCAACTATCGTCGAACTTATGTGCCACCGCCTTGCCGTTTTTCACGATCTCGGGGATCAGGTCATTACCGAAATCATGGGCCGAATTTGGGTCTTCTGCATCCTTGAGCAGTAGGTCACGCAGGAAGGGCCAGGAAAAGACATAGATCCCCATCGAGGCCAGCGCCTTGTCGGGCGCGCCGGGCATCGCGGGCGGATCGGCGGGTTTTTCCAGAAAAGACGTGATGCGGCTGTCCGCGTCCACCGCCATCACGCCAAAGGCCGAGGCCTCTTCGCGCGGCACGGTCAGGCAGCCGACCGTGACATCCGCGCCTGCGCTGACATGTTGGCGCAGCATCACCTCGTAATCCATCTTGTAGATGTGATCGCCCGCCAGAATTACAATGTAATCAATGCCATAGCTGTCGATAATATCGATATTCTGAGTCACGGCATCGGCCGTGCCGCGATACCACTTCTCTTCGCCCATGCGCTGCGAGGCGGGCAGGATGTCGAGATATTCGTTGCGCTCGGCGCGAAAGAAGTTCCAGCCGCGCTGGCAATGGCGGATCAGCGAATGCGCCTTGTATTGCGTGGCCAGTGCCATGCGCCTTATGCCGGAATTGAGTGCATTGGAGAGCGCGAAATCGATGATCCGGGCCTTGCCGCCGAAATAGACCGCCGGTTTGACCCGGTTGTCGGTCAGTTCCTTCAGCCGCGACCCGCGCCCGCCCGCCAGCACGAACGCCATCGAGCGTTGCCCCAGTCTCGAAACCTCTGCCATCTGATCCACCCTCCCTGTTTGCCTTGTGCCCTCACATCGTGCGCAGCCGGAAGAACAGCGTCGCGAGCGGCGGCAATGTCACGCGGATATGCTGCGCCATGCCGTCCCATTCCTCTGCGATGCTGTCACACCCGCCCAGATTACCACGATTGCCGCCGCCATAGAGCGCGGAATCGGTGTTGAGCACTTCCTCCCAATGCCCCGCCACCGGGACACCGATGTTCAGCTCTGAACGCTCGACCGGTGTGAAATTGCACAGCACCACCACCGGCGCATCGCCGGTCTGTCCATGTCGGGCAAATGCGATCTTCGAGATGCCGGGGTCATTCGCGATCCACTGGAATCCTGCGGCCTCGCAATCGCGCCGGTGGAGCGCGGGCGTGCTGCGATAGAGATGGTTGAGGTCGCGCACCAGCGCCTGCACGCCGCGATGAGTCTCGCCCTTCAGCGCGTCCCAATCGACCGCGTGATCATGGTTCCACTCGCCATGCTGGGCAATCTCGCAGCCCATGAACAAGAGCTTCTTGCCGGGAAAGCCCCACATGTAGCCGTAATAGGCGCGCAGATTGGCGAATTTCTCCCAGTCGGTGCCGGGCATCTTGTCGATCATGGCGCGCTTGCCATGCACGACTTCGTCATGGCTGATCGGCAGGATGAAATTCTCGGTGAAGGCCCAGTCGATGGGAAAGGTCATCAGGTGATGATCATGGCTGCGATAGATCGGGTCTTTCTCGATGTAGCGCAGCGTGTCGTTCATCCAGCCCATGTTCCACTTGAAGCCGAAGCCAAGCCCGCCTGCATCGACCGGGGTGGAGACGCCGGGAAAGGCGGTGGATTCCTCGGCCACGGTCACGATGCCCTCGACCTCGCCATAGCTGACCGTGTTCATCTCGCGCAGAAAGGCGATGGCTTCCAGATTCTCGCGCCCGCCCATGTGGTTCGGGACCCATTCGCCCGCTTTACGCGAATAATCGCGATAGAGCATCGAGGCGACCGCATCCACGCGCAGCCCGTCGATATGGTATTCCTTGAGCCAATACAAAGCATTGGCGGTCAGGAAGTTGCGCACTTCCGTCCGCCCGTAATTATAGATCAGCGTGTTCCAGTCCTGATGGAACCCCTCGCGCGGGTCGGCATGTTCGTAAAGATGCGTGCCGTCGAATTGCGCCAGCCCATGGGCATCGGCAGGAAAATGCCCCGGCACCCAGTCGAGGATCACACCCAGCCCCGCGCGATGGGCGGCGTCCACAAGGTCGCGAAACTCATGCGGTGGGCCGAAGCGGATCGTGGGGGCATAGAGGCCCACGGGCTGATAGCCCCATGAGCCATCGAAGGGAAACTCGCTGACGGGCAGAAGCTCCAGATGGGTGAAACCCATCTCGACCGCATATTCCACCAGTTCGGTGGCGAGTTCGCGGTAACTCAGCGGTCTCCCGCCCTCATCCCAGCGCCGCCGCCACGAGCCCAGATGCACCTCGTAGATTGAGATCGGCTGGTCGCGTCGTTGCGCCTGCGCGCGCGTCTCCATCCATGCGCCATCGCCCCAGCCATAGCCCGAGATGTCGCGCACGATAGAGGCCGTCGCGGGCGGGTGCTGTGCGCCAAAGCCCACCGGGTCGGCCTTTTGCCGGACGGTCCCATGCGCGTCGATCAATTCGTATTTATAGACTGCGCCGTCACTCAGACCGGGCAGGAACAACTCCCAGACGCCGGTATTCCCCACGCGGCGCATCGGGTATTGCGCGCCGTTCCAGTGGTTGAAATCACCCAGTACCGAGACGCGCTGCGCATTGGGTGCCCAGAGCGCGAAATGCACGCCTGCGACGCCCTCATGCTCCATCACATGCGCCCCCAGCGCCTGCCAGAGCTGGCGATGCGTGCCTTCGCCCAGAAGATACTGGTCCATCTCGCCCAGAACGGGGCCGAAGCGGTACGGGTCGTCATGCTCCCATGCGGGCGCGTCGGCATAATGGGCGCGCAGCCGGTAGGGGTGTTTCGACCTCGGCACGCGCGCGGCAAAGACCGGCCCCGCCAGCCGTGTCAGTTCGATTGGTTCATCCACAAACAGCGCTTCCAGCCGCGCCGCCCCCGGTGCCATGGCCACCACCCAGAATTCGCCTGCTTGCCGGTGCAGGCCCAGCACGTCAAACGGGGCCGCGTGGCGGCCCTGAACCAGAAGATCCAGATCCTCGGGGCCGAGATGCGGTGGCAGGCCGGGCAGGGGGGGCATTACGGCGTCCTCACGCTTGCACGCGCCGGGCGATCACGAAACCGCTGGCGCCAAGACTGACCTTGCCGCCCTTGAGTATAGCGCCCTGCGACAACAGCGGCGAAAGCGGTGCATCGAGCGCGCAGGTCAATTCCTGCGCAGACAGGTTGAACAGGCAGATCAGCCCCGCCCCGCGCGCAAATCCCAGTATCGGCTCGGGCAGGTCGAGAAAGGCAATCTCGCCCAGACGCAAATCCGCCTCGGCCCGGCGCAGCGCCAGCATCTCGCGGTAGAAATTCAGTACCGAACCGGGCGCGTCCTGTGTATCGACCGCGCGCGCCAGTTGCGGGGGTTTCACTGGCAGCCATGTGCTGGCAGCGGACGAAAAGCCGCCATTGGGCGCATCCGCCTGCCAGACCATCGGCGTGCGGCAGCCGTCGCGGCCCTTGGTCTGGGGCCAGAAATTGATCGCCTCGGGGTCGGTCAATTCGTGGAATTCCATCTCGGTGTCGCTCTGGCCGATCTCCTCGCCCTGATAGATGCAGACCGAGCCCTTGAAAGACAGCAAAAGCGCCGCCGCCTGCTTTGCCAGTGCGTCGCGGTCGGCGGCATGGGGCATGAAGCGGGTGACATGGCGCGGCACGTCATGGTTGGAAAAGGCCCAGCAGGGCCAGCCCTCGGGGGCCTTGGCGAAAAATTCCTCGATGCGCGAGCGAAAGAATTCGGGCGTGTAATTCGGCCCCAGCATGTCGAAACTATAGGCCATGTTCAGCCGTTTGCCGCTGGTGTACTGGCCCATGATCTCGATGGCATGATGCGTATCGCCGACCTCGCCCACCGTGGCGCGGGCGTCGAATTCGTCCATGAGCGCGCGGATGCGTTCCATGAAGGCCAGATTCTCGGGCTGGCTTTTGGAAAACAGGCAATACTGCATGTCATAGGGGCGGAAGGCGTCCTGCGACCAGTCCAGATAATTGCCGGGATTGTCGCGCAACAGCTTGTCGTGGAAGTAGTAATTGACAGTATCGAGCCGGAAGCCATCGACCCCGCGTTCCAGCCAGAAGCGCATCACGCCCAAGAGATACTCCTGCACTTCCGGGTTGTGGAAGTTCCAGTCGGGCTGCTCTTTCAGGAAATTGTGCAGGTAATACTGCTTGCGCAGCGGGTCCCATTGCCAGGCCGGGCCGCCGAAGATCGACTGCCAGTTATTGGGTGGCGAGCCTTCGAGCTTGGCATCGGCCCAGACGAACCAGTCGGATTTCGGGTTGTCGCGCGAACGGCGCGAGTCCTGAAAGAACGGGTGCTGGTCCGAGGCATGCGAGATCACCATATCGATGATCACCTTCAGCCCCAGCGCATGGGCCTTTTCGATGATGGCGTCGAAATCGGCCATCGTGCCGAAAACCGGGTCGATGCCCGTGTAATCGGACACGTCATAGCCCATGTCCTTCATCGGCGAGGGGAAGACCGGCGAGAACCAGATCGCATCGACGCCGAGGCTGGCCACATGGTCGAGCTTCTCGGCAATCCCCTTCAGATCCCCGATGCCGTCCCCGTCGCTGTCCATGAAGGAGCGCGGATAGATCTGATACGTCACCGACCCGCGCCACCATTCCGTTGCCTTGCTCATTGCGCCTGCTACCCTCTGCCTGAGTTCCGTCAGTCTGCGTTAGCCCTAACATCAAGGCAGTTACCGCGAGCATACGCAATATTGCAAGCGATTTGGAATTTCCTTCGCGTGTGTGGCATGGTTGCCGAGGCTGTGTCATATGGCCCGGCGGGCGAAAGGCACGCAGATACCGGGGCAGGGTCTCAGCCTGCGCGTTGTCGGGCCGTCGGTGCTATGGCGGAAGACCGGGACCGGGTCCAGAATGTCGCCCGCCATCTCGTGCCCTGATGCGTCGGCATTCGGTTTGCGTTGCCATGGGTTGCAACTGTTTGACGCGTCAGGGAGCCCGCAATGCGCACTCGGGCCGTGCCCTTCCCATCCGCCACTTGCTTCTGTGACATACAGGCGTCGTCGGCTCCGTTCCCACTTGGGTTTCAGGCCCGTCGAGGGGCTTGGAGCGCTGCATCAGGCGGTTTTCGATCGGCGCACAGACCGATTTTCGCGCAGATTTGTCCGATTCCAATTGTGAATCCCTGCAAGGAATGTGAAAAACGCCTCCACCATCGATGCCGCGAGCGGCCAAGGCAGCACGCGCGCAGAGCACTGACAAAGGAGCCCGAGCCAAGGATGGCGGATCATTCGGACCCCAATGCCCCGTGGAAAACACTTTCAGGTATCGGCACTTCGGCCATCACGGCGGCGCTGTTCCTGTTCTTCGTGCAATATCTGCCCACTGTCGCTTCAGGCGAACCGGTGCGCTGGGTGATCCCCTGGATCCCCAGTCTGGACATCAATCTGAGTTTCTGGATCGACGGGCTGAGCCTGATGTTCGCGCTGCTGATCACGGGTATCGGCGCGATGGTGATGCTTTATGCGGCGAAATACCTGGCCGGGCACAAGCAATATGACCGTTTCGCGCTGTACCTGTTCAGCTTCATGCTGTCGATGCTGGGTCTGGTGCTGGCCGACAACCTGATCGCGCTGTTCGTGTTCTGGGAGTTGACCACCTTCACCTCCTACCTGCTGATCGGGTTCTCGCATACTGACCCGAAATCGCGCCGCAACGCGCTGCAGGCGCTGCTGCTGACAGCCGCCGGGGGGCTGGCGCTGCTGGCGGGCTTTATCCTGATCGGGGTCACGCAAGGCACGTTCGAGCTGTCCGAGCTCAATGCCGCAGGCAGCATCGCCGGGCAGCCTTTCTATATGGGCATTCTGATTCTCGTGCTTTTGGGGGCCTTCACCAAATCGGCGCAGGTGCCGTTCCATTTCTGGTTGCCCAATGCCATGGCCGCGCCCACGCCGGTCTCGGCCTATCTGCACTCGGCGACGATGGTGAAGGGCGGCGTCTATCTGCTGGCGCGGATGCATCCGAGCCTGTCGGGCAGCGATGCCTGGGTCTGGGCGCTCTCGGTTTTCGGGGCAGTGACGGCGGTATTTGCGAGCTTCATGGCGCTGCGCCAGACCGACCTGAAACAGACGCTGGCCTATACCACGCTGATGGCACTGGGCACGCTGACCATGTTCCTTGCGGGGTCAACCGGCTACGCGATCACGGCGGCGATGACCTTCCTGCTGGTGCACTCGCTCTACAAGGCGGGGCTCTTCCTGATGATCGGCGTGGTCGATCACGCGACGGGCACGCGCGATGCGAATCTGCTCGGCGGGCTGCGCGCCTCGATGCCGGTCACAGCCGCCGCTGCTGCCGCCGCCGGGCTGGCCATGGCGGGCATTCCCCCCTTTCTCGGCTTCATCGCCAAGGAAGTCGCCTATGCCGGGGCGCTGGAGATGCGTCTGATGCTCTTTGTGGTGCCGATGGCACTGATTGCCTTTGCGCTGATGTTCGCGGTTGCAGGGATCGTGGCTTACAAGCCTTTCTACGGCCCGCAGGGCGAGTTGCCGCACGAGCCGCATGAGGGCCCCTGGCCGATGCTGCTGGGGCCGGTCGTTCTTGGCGTTCTGGGGCTTCTTTTCGGGCTTTTGCCAGGTGTCGCGGCCTATTGGCTGATCGAGCCTGCCGTTGCCGCTGTCATGGGCGCGCCGGATGTGGGTGGTCGCGTCAAGCTCTGGGCCGGATTCAACCTGCCGCTGCTTCTGAGCCTGATCACCTTTGCCCTCGGGTTCATCCTCTACCGCGTGCATCTGGACCTGCGCGAGCGGCTCGCCCGGATCGAGGCGCGCGCGCCCGATCTCGACGCGGGCTGGGACGTGTTTCTGGACCGTTTCATGGCCTTCACCAAACTCCAGACCGGCCTGATCCAGACCGGCGTGCTGCGCCAGTACATGTTCGCCACATTCGGTGTCTTTGCCGTGACCGTTCTGGTCACGTTGCTGGCGCGCGATGTTGGCGGGATCTCGCTGGCGCTGGGCGGGCTGAGCTTCATGGAATGGGGTGTGGCGCTTCTGATTGTCGCCGGGATCGTACTGGTGGTCTTGACCTCGTCGCGGATCGTGGCACTGGTCGGGCTGGGCGTCGTGGGGATTGGCGTCGCGCTGATCTTCATCATGTATTCGGCACCCGATGTGGCGATCACACAGCTTCTGGTGGAACTGCTGGTCGTGGTGCTTCTGGCGCTGGCCTTCCTCAAGATGCCCCAGCTTGACCCGAGCGGCACGCAAAGCCACAGCTTCGCCAATGCCGTGCTGGCCGGGGCCGTCGGTGTGCTGACCACGGTGGTCGTGCTGCTGGTGGTCGATCAGCCCTTTGACCGCCGCCTGAGCGATTTCTTCGAGGCGGCAAGCTGGACCGAAGCCTTCGGGCGCAACATCGTCAATGTGATCCTGGTGGATTTCCGCACGCTCGACACATTCGGCGAGATCGCGGTCGTCGGGGTCGCGGCGCTGGGGGCCTTCGCCCTGCTCAAGGGCTTTGCCCGGGCCCGCAATGCGAAAGGAGAGGACAAATGAATTCTGTCATCTTCACCGCCGCCGCCCGTCTTCTGGTGGCGCTTCTTTTCGTGTTCTCGCTCTTCATGCTGCTGCGCGGGCACCATCTGCCCGGTGGGGGCTTTATCGGCGGGCTGATCGGGGCCGTGGCCTTCATCGTCTATTCGCTGGCCTGCGGCCCGGCTGAAGCACGCAAGGCGCTGCGCATCACGCCTGAGGTGATCGCCATGCTGGGCCTTGGCATAGCACTTCTGGCCGGGCTTTTCGCGTTCTTCATGGGCGACCCGCTCTTTACAGGGCAATGGTACTGGGTCGGGGGCGACAGCTACGAGACCGCGGCCTTTTCGCTCAACTCGGTGCTGGTCTTCGATATCGGCGTCTATCTGGTGGTGCTGGGAGGGATTCTCTCGCTCACCTATGCCTTCGAGGAGGAGACCTGAGATGGAAGCTCTGACCGCAATCGTGATCGGCGTGCTGACGGCAGCCTCGGTCTATCTGATGCTCGCGCGCAACTTCATGCGCTTCCTGTTCGGGCTGGTGCTGCTGTCGAACGCGGCCAACCTGACGATCTTCGCCTCCGGTCGGATGACCAAGGGCGCGCCGGCGCTGGTGCCTTACGGCGAGGACGCGCCCATCGGCGTGGTGGGCAATGCGTTGCCACAGGCGCTGGTGCTGACCGCCATCGTTATCGGCTTTGGCCTGCTGGCCTTTACGCTGGCGCTGGCGTTCGAGGCCTACCGGCGCATGAACAGCGTCGATACCGATGAAATGCGATTTGCCGAACCGAAGGAGGACACCAGCAAATGAGTTGGGTTCTTGTCATGCCCATCGCCGTTCCCTTCGTGACGGCGGTGGTGGCCTATCTTGCACGCTATTACCCGGCAGGGCGCTGGATCTCGCTGGGGGGCTCCGCGCTGACGCTGGTCGCCTCGGCAGTGCTGATGGCGGCGGTGCTCGATCAGGGCGTGATCGCGGCGCAGATGTCGAACTGGGACGCGCCTTTCGGGATCACGCTGGTTGCGGATTATCTGGGCGCGGTGATGGTTGTGATCACCGCCATCACCGGGCTCGCCACCGCCATCTATGCGCTGGGCGAGATCCCCGAGCATGTCGAAGGCCTGGGCTTTCACGCGCTGTTTCAGATTCTGATTGCCGGTGTGACAGGCGCGTTCCTGACGGGCGATTTGTTCAACCTCTATGTCTGGTTCGAGGTGATGCTGATCGCGTCCTTCTCGCTTCTGGTGATCGGGGGCGGCAAGGAACGGCTGGATGCAGGCATCAAATATGTCGCGCTCAACCTTGTCTCGACGCTGATCTTCCTGTCGGGGATCGGGCTTCTGTATGGTCTGACCGGCACGCTCAACATGGCCGATCTGCGCGGCTCGGTTGCTGAGCTGGAAAACCAGGGACTGGTGACAGTCATTGCCATGATGTTCATGGTGGGGTTCGGGGTGAAGGCAGCGGTGTTTCCGCTCTTCTTCTGGCTGCCTGCCAGCTACCACACTCCCTATTTCGCGATATCGGCGGTCTTTGCAGGGCTGCTGACCAAGGTCGGCGTTTATGCGCTGATGCGGATGTTTACACTGGTTTTCGTGGGCGATGTGGGTTTCACGCATGAAATCCTGATCTGGGTCTCGGCGCTGACCATGTTCGTGGGCGTCGTCGGCGCGGCGGCGCAGACCGACTTCCGCAAGATCCTGTCCTTCCACATCATCAGCCAGATCGGTTACATGACACTGGGGCTGGCGCTGTTCACGCCGCTGGCGCTGATGGGGGGCGTGTTCTACCTCGTCCACCACATCATCGTGAAAGCCAATCTCTTCTTCGTGGCGGGGCTGGCAAAGCAATATGCTGGCAGCACGGATCTCAACCGTATCGGAGGGCTGTACAAGTCCGCGCCGCTGCTGGCCGCGCTGTTCATCATCCCGGCCTTTTCGCTGGCAGGCTTCCCGCCGCTCTCGGGTTTCTGGGCGAAATACCTGATCGTGAAAGCCGCGATTGAAATCGACGCATGGTTCATCGCGTTCGTCGCATTGCTGGTGGGGCTGCTCACGATCTTCTCGATGACCAAGATCTGGGGCATGGCCTTCTGGAAGCCGCATCCCGACGGGATCGACCCGACACCCGACCGCGCGCCCCCTGTGGTCACGCGTGCGATGATCGTGCCGATTGCAGGGCTTGCGACGATGACCATTGTCATCGGCTTCTTCCCCGAACCCTTCGTGCAATTCGCGCGGACCGCCGCCGAGCAGTTGCTCGACCCGAGCGACTATGTCACCACAGTTCTGGGGGGGCAGCCATGAACGGACTGGTCATCAACCTTCTGCTGGCCTTCGCCTGGGCCGCAATGACAGGCGATTTCAGCTTTGCCTCGCTGGCGACAGGGGCAGTGCTGGGCTTCTTCGCGCTGTGGATCTCGCAGCCACTGACGGGAATAGATGCGCTCTATTTCAAGCGCCTTTACCGCAGCGTCTATCTGGCGCTGTTTTTCCTGTGGGAATTGCTGCTGTCGTCCATCGCAGTGGCCTGGGACGTGATCCGCCCGGTGCCGCAGAACAAGCCCGCGCTGATCGAGATTCCGCTGACCGTGAAATCGGATTTCGAGATCCTGCTGCTGACCAATCTCATCTCGCTGACCCCCGGCACGCTGAGCGTCGATGTGACCGAGGATCGCGAGACGCTGATCGTCCATGCCATGTTCGCGGATGATGCCGAGGCCATCCAGCGCGACATCAAGGACGGGTTCGAGCGTCTGATCATGGGAGTTTTCGAGAAATGACCGCATCCGCCTTTCTCGCCGTCGCGGCGCAGGTGTCGCTGTTCATGATCCTGATCGGCATGGCCGTCGCCCTGATCCGGCTGGCAAAGGGTCCGTCGCTGGCCGACCGTGTGGTCGCGCTCGACATGATGACGGTGACAATCATCTCGTTCTGCGGTGTCTATGCCGTATTCATGGACGAGCCGTCCTCCCTTGATGTTGCCATCGTGCTGGCTCTGGTGGGTTTCCTCGCCACAGTGGCGCTCGCACGCTATGCCGAACGACGGTTCGAGCGCGATGACGCGCAACAGAAACAGATGACGGAAGAGGAGCAGGAAACATGATCGAGGTGATTGTCGGGTTGTTCCTGCTGTTCGGTGCCGGGTTTGTCATGATCGCGGCCATTGGTATCGTGCGGTTGCCGGATCTGCTGACGCGGATGCATGCCTCGACCAAGGCCGGCACATTGGGCGCGTTGCTGGTGCTGGTCGGGCTGGGTCTGCATGTCGGTTCGGCGGATGTCGTCAGCAAGGTGGTCGCGACGATCCTCTTCCTGCTGCTGACCGCACCCATTGCCGCCCATATGATCGGGCGCGCCCATGCACGGGTGATGAAAAAATTCGGCGAGAAGGAAAAGGCACAAGGCTGAGCAGGCAAGCGGCCCGGCACTGGCGTGTCGTCACGCGGCCCGGCCGCCAAAGATGACCAGCAGCGCGACAATCCCGCCTGCGCAGAGCGCATAGCCCAGAACCGGCATCAGCGTGTGCCGCAGCACCTCGCCATCGCGCCCGCTCAGCCCCACCGTCGCCGTGCCCGCGATGATGTTATGCGGCGCAATTGCATTGCCGATGGCCGCGCCCACGCCCTGCGCCGCCGCCATCAGCACCAAGGGCAGATCCAGCGCGCGGGCAGTGGCGGCCTGAAACTCGGTGAACAGGATGTTGGAGGCCGTGGCCGAGCCGCTGACGAAAGTGCCGAGCGCGCCCACGAACGGGGCCAGCAGCGGCCAGACCGCGCCCGCCTGCGCGGCGGCCCCGGCGGCCTCGGCGATCAGCCCGCCATGCACCATCAGCCGCGCCAGTGCCAGCATCACCAGCAGCGCCAGCGCGACCGGGGCGAGCCTGCGCAGCGCGGCGACAGCGGCAGGGGCCAATGCCGCACCGCGCCCGCTTGACAGCGCCGCCAGCACCAACCCCAGTGCCAGCAGGGTTCCGGGGTGATACAGCGGCGCGATCCCGCCCGCATAGCCTTGCCAGCTCCAGCCAAGCCAGAGGCCCGAGAGCGCCTCTTGAAGTGGCGTGACAAGGCGGGTGGCCAGAACCAGCGCAAGGATCAGAAGATAGGGCAGAAGATCGGCCAGATGCCATCTGGCCGCACCGCTCGTGCCCTGCTGCCGGACGATCAGCGCAAACATCGCGCCCCCGATCAGCGCGCCGCCCAGGGTCGGCAGTTCCGGCCCGGCGAACCATGCCAGTGCGGTCGCGGGCAGCACGAAGCACAAAGCGGCGAGCCCGGCCAACCCCGCCTGCGCCCAGGTCAGCGGCCCCTCCTGCGCCAGCCGCATCACCGCCAGCGCCAACAGGATCAACGGCAGCAGGTGCAGCAGCATCGTCCAGCCCGCAAGCGCTGTGGCAGAGAGCCCCAGCATCTCGACCTGTGCCAGCGCGGGTGTGCCAATCGCGCCGAAGGACACGCCCCCCGCATGACCCAGAAGCGCCAGCGCCACCGCCCGCACCGGTCCGAAGCCCAGCCCCACCAGTAAGGGCGCGGCCAGCGCGACCGGAGTGCCAAACCCCGCGGCCCCTTCCATGAACAGCCCGAAGAACCACGCGATGAGCAGTGCCTGCACCGATCGGTCGGCGCTGATCCGGGCCAGCGCCGCGCGCAATCGGTCCAGCGCGCCGACGCGCGATTGCAACTCGTAGATCACAAGTGCGGGCAGGATGATCCAGAGAATGCTCGCTGTACTGCTCGTCGCTTCCAGCGCGACCCCGGCCAGCAGCGGCCCGTCCATCCGGTCCATGAACCAGACCACCGCCAGCGCGACCGCCAGCCCCGCCGCCCCGGCCAGCGCCGCGCGCAAGTGCAGCAGCGCCATCGCGGCAAGCACAACCAGTAGCGGCAGACCGGCCAGCAGCGCAGGCATATCAGTCGGGCAGGGTGACAGGGTGCAGCGCCGCGCCCTCGCGCTGGAAATGAGCGATATTGCCGATGGTGGTCTCGGCAATCGCGCGCAAAGCCTCGCGGGTGAAGAAGCCCTGATGGCCCGTGACCAGCACATTGGGGAAGGTCAGCAGCCGCGCAAAGACATCATCGGGGATATAGCTTTGCGACAGATCCTCGAAGAAGAGGTCGGCCTCTTCCTCATAGACATCCAGCCCCAGCGCGCCGATCTGCCCCGATTTCAGCCCGCGAATGACCGCGCGCGTATCGACCACCGCCCCGCGTGAGGTATTGACCAGCATGACACCGGGTTTCATGCACGCAATCGCATCGTCGTCGATCAGGTGGTGCGTGTCGGGCGTCAGCGGGCATTGCAGCGTGATGATATCGGCACGGCCCAGCAACTCGGCCATCTCGACATAGCGCACGCCCATGGCCTCGCATTCCGCGCTGGGAGAGGGGTCACTGGCCAGAACCTCGCAGCCGAATCCGGTCAGGATGCGCGCCAGAACCGTGCCGATCAGCCCGGTCCCGACAATCCCCGCGACCTTGCCATGCATGTCGAAACCCATCAGCCCGTCGAGCGCGAAATTCCCCTCGCGCACGCGGTTGAAGGCACGATGCGTCTTTCGGTTGAGCGTCAGGATCAGTGCGAGCGTGTGCTCGGCGACCGCATGAGGCGAATAGGCGGGCACACGGGCAACAGTCATCCCGGCCTGTTGCGCCGCGCGCAGATCAACATGGTTGAACCCGGCCGAGCGGAGCGCGACCAGCCGCACGCCCAAATCGGCCAGTGCTGCGATGACATCGCGCCCGAGGTCATCATTGACAAAACCACAGATGGCCTGCGCCCCCTGCGCCAGACGGGCGGTGTCAGGGGTCAGCCTTGCCTCGTGAAACTGAAGGTCAAGCTCTGTGTCCCTTGCAGCATCGCGCAGAAACACAAGGTCATGGGGCTTGGCGCTGAAGACATCCACGCGCATCGGGCATCCTTTGGTGACAGTCGGATTTCCGCGGTCACGATACGGTCCCGCTGAACGACCTGCAAGCCACGCCGGGCCTGATGCAAAGACCTCGCCGCGACGGGTCAATATTCGGGCAGAGGCGCTCTGCGACCGTGATGCGCCGTCAAACCATGCAGAACACGCCATACGTTAGCAAATTGAAAAGCAATGCTACCTTAGGATGTGCAGGGCGGAAAGCGAAGGTCCGGGCAGAAAGGCAGGCTCGCATGCAGTGCATCAGCAGGACCGGGGCGCGACCATGCTGCCCTGACATGTCAGGCGCAGAGGTGGTCATATGGTTGCGGCGGAGCCCGCCCAATGTCTGAGCCCCGGTGCCTTCTCATCGTCGGGGCCGGGCTGACCGGGGCAGTGGTGGCGCGGTCGCTGGCCGAGGCGGGGCATCATGCCACCGTGATCGACGAGCGCGACCACATCGCGGGCAACTGCCATACCGAACGCGACCCCGAGACGGGCGTGATGGTCCATGTCTATGGGCCTCATATCTTCCACACCGATGATGCCGAGGTCTGGGCCTTCATCAACCGCCACTGTCAGATGATGCCCTATCGCCATCAGGTCAAGGCGCGGGTCGGGGGGCAGGTCTATGCGATGCCGGTCAACCTGCACACGATCAACCAGTTTTTCGGCACCGCCCTTTCCCCGCAAGAGGCGCGCGACTTCGTCGCGCGTCAGGCCGCGCATGGCGAGGGGGAGGCGCGGAGTTTCGAGGAACAGGGGCTGCGCTTTGTCGGGCGCGCGCTGTATGAGGCGTTCTTTCAGGGCTACACGCGCAAGCAATGGGGCGTCGCGCCCGACCGGCTGCCCGCCGCGATCCTCAAACGCCTGCCGCTGCGCTTCACCTATGATGACAATTACTTCTTCCACCGCCATCAGGGCATCCCGCGCGAGGGTTATACCGCAGCGGTTGCCTCGATCCTGAACCACCCCGGCATTGCGCTTCATCTGGCCACCCCGTTCGAGCGCATTGCGCCCGACAGGTTCGATCACATCGTCTATACTGGCCCGCTGGATCGCTATTTCGGCCATGCGTTCGGGCGGCTCGGCTACCGGACGCTGCGGTTCGAGCGCGAGGTGGTGGCCGCCCCGTATCAGGGCACGGCGGTGATGAATTACTGCGACCCGGATGTGCCCCATACGCGGATCACCGAACACATGTATTTCGCGCCATGGGAAATGGCGCAATTCGACCGCTCGGTGATCACGCGCGAATACAGTGCCGCCGCCGGGCCTGCGGATATTCCGTATTACCCGCTGCGCCTGCTCGACGACAAGGCGCTGCTTGACCAGTATGTTGCCCGTGCGCGGGCCAGCGCGGGCGTGACCTTTGCCGGGCGGCTGGGGAGTTATGCCTATCTCGACATGGATGCGGCGATCCGCCGGGCGCTGGATGTGGGCGCGCATCTTTGCGCGGCCTTTGAAAAGGGCGCGTCGCCAGATGCTTTCGTGCACCCGGTCTGATACCGCATCGGCTGGACCGAGGCGCCATGCGGACAGGCCAGACCGCCCGTCAGCGCGACCGCGCACGGCGCGATGACAGCAACAGGCTGGTCTCGGACGACGTGACACCATCGAGCGTGCGGATACGGCTCAGAACCCGGTCCAGTTCCTCCAGCGACTGCGCCGAAAGCTCGACGATCAGATCCCAGCGGCCATTGGTGGAATGCACGGCCGTGACCTGCGCGAAGCCCGACAGGCGCGCCATGACCCGCTCTGCGCCGCGCCCCTCGATTCCGATCATCATCAGCCCGCGCACTGGCGCATCGGCGACATCGCCGCGCGTGATCGCGGTAAACCCCACGATCTCGCCCGCCTGTTGCAGCCGCGCCACCCGCGCGCGCACGGTCGCGCGGCTGACCCCGATCCGGTCGGCCAGCGCATTGACCGAGGCCCGCCCGTCGCGGCGTAATTCAGCGATGAGTCTGTGGTCTGTATTGTCCATAACGGTGATCATAATGCGCAAAATGATCGATAAGTCTAGCAATCATGCAAAATGTTCAGTTGATACCTTCCCGAATTGCGCGGCAGATGACGGCACGCCAATCGGAGATACCCATGACCCGACCCACGCTGATCGGTGCCCCGGTCGATAGCGGCCAGCGCCAGCCGGGCTGCCTGATGGGGCCTGCTGCCTTGCGCGTCGCGGGCCTGCGCGAGATGCTTGCCGCCCTTGGGCATCCGGCAACGGACCGGGGCGATCTGACACTGCCCGAGACCCTGCCTGACGCTGCCAGCCCCAACCCTGCGCTCGACCAACTGCCCGAAACGCTGGCCTGGACAGCGCTGATCCGCGACGCGGTCGAGGCCGAGCTTGGAAAGGGTCGCCTGCCCATCGTGCTGGGGGGCGATCATTCGGTGGCTCTGGGCTCTCTCGCGGGGGCCGCGGCCCATGCGGCAGGGGCGGGGCGGCCCCTGTTCCTGCTCTGGCTCGACGCGCATAGCGACTATCACACCCCGCGCAGCACCATTTCGGGCAATCTGCACGGCACCCCGGTCGCCTATGCCGCCGGACGCGACGGCTTCGACCCGTTCCCGCCCTTTCCCGCGCCGATCCCGGCCGAGCGCATCTGTCTGTTCGGCATTCGCAGCATCGACCCGGCCGAACGGTTGGCGCTGGCCGAGGATGCGTTCACCGTGACGGACATGCGGACCCTTGACGAGCACGGCATCGCCGCGCCACTGCGCGCCTTTCTCGACCGGGTGCAGGCCGAGAACGGATTGCTGCATGTCAGCCTGGATGTGGATTTCCTCGACCCCGCCATTGCGCCCGCCGTCGGCACCACGGTCCCTGGTGGCACGAGCTTCCGCGAGGCGCATCTGGTCTGCGAGATGATCCACGAGACCGGATTGATGCGCTCGCTCGATCTGGTCGAACTGAACCCGTTTCTGGACGAGCGCGGTCGCACCGCGCGGCTGTTGGTCGATCTCCTGGGCTCGCTGATGGGCCGCAAGGTGTTTGACCGTCCGACCCGTATCTTTGCCTGAAGGAGGCTTTGCCCATGTCGTCCCCCTCGCACCACGCGCTTGTTCCTTTTGTCAGCGTTGACAACATGATGCGGCTGGTTCTTCATGTTGGTATCGAGCAGATGATGCGAGAGCTGGCCGAGGCCATCGAGGCCGATTTCCGCCGCTGGCCGCATTTCGACAAGACCCCGCGCGTGGCCAGCCATTCCGATATTGGCGTGATCGAGTTGATGCCCACCTCGGACGGGCAGCAATATGGTTTCAAATATGTCAACGGCCACCCTGGGAACATGCGGCAGGGGTTGCAGACAGTCACGGCTTTCGGCGTGCTGGCGAATGTGGCGACGGGCTATCCGCTGCTGATCTCGGAGATGACCATCCTGACGGCGCTGCGCACCGCCGCGACCTCCGCCATGGCCGCGAAATGGCTTGCGCCGCGCGATGCGCGCGTGATGGCGATGATCGGCAATGGCGCGCAGGCCGAGTTTCAGGCGCTGGCGATGAAGGCCATCTGCGGGATCGAGGAGGTCCGGCTTTATGACATCGATCCCGCCGCCACCCGCAAATGCGCGGCCAATCTCGACGGGCGCGGGCTGCGCGTGACCCCCTGCGCGACGGCTGAAGACGCGATCCTCGGGGCGCAGATCATCACCACCTGCACCGCCGACAAGCAATATGCGACCATCCTGACCGACAACATGGTCGGCGGCGGCGTGCATATCAACGCGGTCGGCGGCGACTGCCCCGGCAAGACCGAGTTGCACCGCGATATCCTGCTGCGCGCGGGCATCTTTGTCGAATACCCGCCCCAGACCCGGATCGAGGGCGAGATTCAGCAGCTTGCTCCGGATCACCCGGTGACCGAACTCTGGCAAGTCATCACCGGGCAGGCCCCAGGGCGCGAGGGTGCCGGGCAGGTCACGCTGTTCGACTCGGTGGGTTTTGCCATCGAGGATTTCAGCGCGCTGCGCCACATCCACGCGCGGCTGCAGGGGACGGGGCTGTATCAGGCGCTTGACATGATCGCCGACCCGGACGACCCGCGCGACCTGTTCGGGATGCTCTGCCGCGCCGAGGCCGCTTTGCCGGCTCGTGTATGCGCGCCTGTCGCGTGAGGCGAGCGATCAAGCGGACTTCGTATCAGGCACCCTTGTCGAAGCGCGATTCAGTGCCTGCGATCAGGCGGCGGATATTGTCGGCATGGCGCAGATAGATCATGGCCGTCAGCACGACCATCAGCACCAGCGCGCCGGGATATCCGAGCACCAGCGCCATGAGCGGGCTCAGCGCGCTTGCGACCAGTGCCGCGAGCGACGAGATGCGCGACAGCTTGAACACCAGCAGCCAGATTGCGCAGATTGCCAGCCCCACTGGCCAGGCCAGCACCAGCACGATGCCAATAAAGGTCGCCACCCCCTTGCCGCCGCGAAAGCCCAGAAAAACCGGATAGAGATGGCCCAGAAAGGCCGCAACTGCCGCCACCTGCGCGGCATCCATGCCCAGCGCCCAGAGCGCGATCAGCGCCGCGACCCCGCCCTTGGCGGCATCGAGCAGAAAGGTCAGCGCTCCGGCGAGCTTGTTGCCGGTGCGCATGACATTGGTCGCCCCGATATTGCCCGAGCCGATCTGGCGCAGATCGCCCAGCCCCATCACCCGCGCGACCACCATGCCGAAGGGCACCGAGCCCAGCAAATAGCCGGCCAGCCCGACCAGCCCCAGCAACCAGAGCGGTGTCAGCAGTTCAGGCATCGTGTGCCTGCTCGGGATAGACCCGCTTGCCGCCGACAAAGCTTGCGATCACCCGCCCCTCCATGCGCGCCTCGTCAAAGGGTGTGTTCTTGGATTTCGAGCGCAGTTTGAAACGGTCGAGCACGAAGGGCGTATCGGGGTCGAACAGCACCAGATCGGCGGGCGCACCGACGCTCAGCCGCCCCGCTTCCAGCCCCAGCCGTTGCGCGGGGTTCAGCGCCAGTGCGCGCCAGAGCGCAGGCAGGCCCAGCCCCTCGGAATGGTGCAGGCGCATCGCGGCGGGCAGCAGGGTTTCCAGCCCCACGGCACCGGGGGCGGCCTCTTCAAAAGGCAGGCGCTTGGATTCTTCGTCCTGTGGTGTGTGCATCGAACAGATGATGTCGATCAGCCCTTCGCGCAACGCCTCGACCACGGCGCGGCGGTCATCTTCGCTGCGCAGTGGCGGGGTGAATTTGAAGAAGGTCCGGTAGTCGCCGACATCGAACTCATTGAGCGTCAGATGGTGGATCGATATCCCCGCCGTCACATCCAGCCCGTTGTTTTTCGCGCGCTCCAGCGGTGGCAGGGCGCGCGCGCAGGTGATCTGGTCGGCATGGTAGCGCGCGCCGGTCATCTCGACGAGGCCGAGATCGCGGTCCAGCCCCATCCGCTCGGCCATGGGCGAGACGCCGGGCAAACCCTTGAGCGAGGCGAATTTGCCGGAGGTCGCACAGGCTCCCTGTGACAGCCCCGTATCCTGCGGGTGCCCCACGATCAGCGCGCCCAGACCCTTGGCATAGGTCATTGCGCGGCCCAGCACCTTGGTGTCGCGCAGGACCCGGTCGCCGTCGCCGAAGGCGACGGCGCCTGCGTCCAGCAAAAGCCCGATCTCGGCCATCTCGCGCCCGTCGCGTCCGCGCGTCAGCGCGGCCATGGCACGGATATTCACCGGCGTGCGGGCCTTGGCGCGGCGGGTGACATATTCCAGCACTTCTGGCGTGTCGATGGCAGGGTCGGTGTCGGGGCGCATGATGATCGTCGTCACGCCGCCAGCGGCGGCGGCCAGCCCAGCCGTGCGCAGTGATTCCTTGTGCTGCCCGCCCGGCTCGCCCACCTGCACGCCCAGATCGACAATGCCGGGGGCAAGGCACTTGCCCTGCGCGTCCACTGCCTCGGCCCCCTCGGGGCAGGGGCCGTCGCGCTCGGCGATCACGCCCTCGCGCACCAGCAGCGTGCCGATACGGTCAGTCCCGGCCTCGGGGTCGATCAGGCGGGCATTGTGGAACCAGATACTCATGCGTTGGACCTGTTGGCTGCTATCGCGTCACGCAGGAGTCGCGCGACCGCGGGCGGGTTGGCCAGATTGACAAGGCGCAGTTTCTGTTCGCCGGAATGGACGGTGATCGAACTCAGCCAGACCCGCAGCCGCAAGATGCGCGTCAGGTAGAGCGCGTGATCATCATCCACGATAAGCCGACGATCCGTCAGCACATAAGGCGCAGCGCGGGCAAACAGGCGCTGATGGACCAGTGGCCCGAACAGAAAGGCAAAGGTCAGCGCCAGCCCGCCGCCCAGCCCCTGCAGCGGGCGCTCCTGCATCAGGTCGATCACCGAAAACAGCACAACGACAGCGGCAATGCCGGCAATCGCCGCGACCCCGTCGCGCAGGAACCTGACCTCGCGGTCCTGATGGATCAGCGCTTGCGGGGTTTCACCGGCCAGCAGCGCGACAGGAGGTGGGGAATCGCTGCCCATCTCAGGCCCCCTTGCGCCGGGCGCGCTTGTCGCGCGCGGCCTCGATCTCGGCCACCAGCGCCTCGGCACCCGCAACATGCTTGATCAGATGCTTGTCGCCGCCCTTTGTGACCAACTGGATATCCCCGAACAGACGGCGCACCTTGTCAAGCTCCAGCAGATAGGCCTGTCGCCCGCCGGGGCCGACCATGCGCGTATTGGTCAGCACCCAGACGAATTTCATCTGCTCGGAATAAAGCCAGATCCCGCGCACGATCATTGCCAGCACTGCGCCCAGCGAGCCGATCAGCACATGGTCCGACCCGATCAGCGCCAGCACCATGCCGACCACGCCCATCCCCAGCCCCGCCATAACGGCATGGTCACGCAGATAGGTCGCGCGGTCCGAGCGGATCTCGCGCAGGCGTTTCTCGCCCGGTTCCAGGTCCAGCACAGTCTCGGACAGGCGGCTTTCGCGGATTTCCTCAGGCATGGTTCACCTCCCGCAGCCTTGCGCGTTCGCGGGTCTTGCGCAGGTTCTGCGCCAGCAGATCCATGCAGGCCATGCGCACCGCCACCCCCATTTCGACCTGTTCCTGAATGACCGAGCGGTTGATGTCATCGGCAATCGCGCCGTCGATCTCGATGCCGCGATTCATTGGTCCGGGATGCATGACGATGGCGTCCTCCTTGGCATAGGCCAGTTTCTCGGCATCGAGCCCGAAACGCTGGAAATACTCGCGTTCGGATGGCACGAACCCGCCATCCATCCGCTCGCGCTGCAGGCGCAGCATCATGACCACATCCGCGCCTTCCAGCCCCGCGCGCATGTCATCGAACACCTCGACGCCGAACGCGGCCGCCTGCGCGGGCATCAGCGTGGGCGGGCCGACCAGTCGCACGCGGTTTTCCATCTTGCCCAGAAGGATCAGGTTCGACCGCGCGACCCGGCTATGGGCGATATCGCCGCAGATGGCGACGGTCAGCCGGTGCAGCCGCCCCTTCTTGCGCCGGATCGTCAGCGCATCCAATAGCGCCTGTGTGGGGTGTTCGTGCCGCCCGTCACCTGCGTTCAGAACAGCGCAATTCACCTTTTCCGCCAGCAGGTTGACCGCACCGGAACTGCTGTGCCGCACGACCAGAAGATCGGGGTGCATCGCATTCAGCGTCAGCGCCGTGTCGATCAGCGTCTCGCCCTTCTTGAGGCTCGACTGGGCCATGGCCATGCTCATCACATCCGCGCCCAGCCGCTTGCCCGCAAGCTCGAAACTCGCCTGGGTGCGGGTCGAGGCCTCGAAAAACATGTTGATCTGCGTCATGCCCGCCAGTACTTCGGCGTGCTTTTCGGCCGAGCGGTTCAGCGCGACATAGTCTTCGGACAGGTCAAGGATTGCGGTGATCTCAGCCGGGTGCAGCGGTTCGATCCCCAGCAGGTGTGTCTGCGTGAATGTCATGGGTCCCCCGTCGCGTCTGTCGCGTTATAGAAACCGCGCGCCGCGACGACAAGGCCGCTTTACGCGGGCGGGGTCGGGCAGTAGCGTGGCGCGCATGAATGCATGGTCCGACTGGCAGAATAATTTCGACCTCGCGCAGGCAGCACTTGTCTGGCAAGTCGAGATGGGCGTGGACGAGGCGATCTGTGATGCGCCGCAGAACCGCTATGAGGCGGCAGAGCGGCCCGCGCGCAAACCCGCCGCAACCCCGGCCCCTGCGCCCAGCGCGCCGGAAGACCCGGTCGCCGCTGCGCAGGCTGCCGCCGACGCCGCGCCCGACCTCAAAGCCCTTCAGGACGCGCTGGCGACCTTTCCGCATTGCGAGCTGCGCATGGGCGCGCGCAATCTGGTGTTTTGCGACGGGCAGGCAGGGGCGCGGGTGATGATCGTGGGCGAGGCACCGGGGCGCGAGGAGGACCGGCAGGGCAGGCCCTTCGTGGGCGAGGCGGGCCAGTTGCTCGACCGGATGTTTGAGGCCATATCAATGCGCCGCGATGCCTCGGACCCCGCACGCGCGCTCTACATCACCAATATCCTGCCCTGGCGACCGCCCCAGAACCGCGATCCCAGCCCCGAGGAACGCGCCATGATGCGGCCCTTCGTGCTGCGCCATATCGCGCTGGCCCAACCCGATATCGTGGTGCTGATGGGCCGCATCTCGGCCTCGACCCTGCTGGACACCTCAGAGGGGATCACCCGTATCCGGGGCCAGTGGCGCGAGGTGATGGGCCGTCCGGCGCTGCCGATGCTGCACCCGGCTTACCTCTTGCGCAACCCCGCCGCCAAGCGCGAGGCCTGGGCCGATTTGCTGGAGCTTCAGGCCAGATTGAGAGAGATGACATGAGCCGCATTGACGACGCCCGCCCCTTCATCCCGGTCCGCTTTGCCGTGCTGACGGTCTCGGACACGCGCGACCTTTCGCAGGACCGCTCGGGCGACACGCTGGCGGGCCGGATCGAGGGGGCGGGGCATGTGCTGGCCGCGCGCACCATCCTGCGCGACGAGCGCGCTGAGATTGCCGCGCAACTGCGTGCCTGGTGCGCCGATCCGGGCATTGACGCGATCCTGTCCACCGGCGGCACAGGGCTGACCGGCCGCGATGTGACGGTCGAGGCGCATCGCGATGTCTATGAAAAGGACATTGACGCTTTCGGGACCGTGTTCACCCTCATCTCGATGCAGAAGATCGGCACGTCTGCGATCCAGTCGCGCGCCTGTGCGGGCGTGGCGCAGGGAACCTATCTGTTTGCCTTGCCCGGCTCGCCCGGTGCCTGCAAGGATGCCTGGGACGAAATCCTTGTCCATCAGTTCGATCATCGCCACCGCCCCTGCAACTTTGTCGAGATTTTTCCGCGTCTGGACGAACATCTGCGACGGAAGTAACGCGCTCGTGCGTGAAACCGGATTGAACCGATCCGTAATATGCTGCGTATAGAGACTGGCGCAGAGCTGAATTGACTGGAGCATCCATGCGTTTTCTGACCCGCAGCCTGTTGGCGCTGTTTCTCGCGGCCATATCCGTCGCAGCGCTTGGCTATGCGGGTTATACGATGATGACCGCCATCCAGAGCCGCGCCGAGGCACCTGGCGGGCCCGGACCGGGGCGCGAGCGGGTGTTCACTGTCCGCGTCATGCCTGTGGTCCCGCAGGAGGTCACACCAATCCTGTCGGCTTTTGGCGAAGTGCGCACCCGCCGTTCGCTCGAATTGCGCGCGCCGGTGGGCGGGCGCGTGCTGGAAGTGGCCGAAGGGTTCGAGGACGGGGCCGAGGTCGCAGAAGGCCAGCTTCTGTTCCGTATCGACCCGGCCGATGCCGAATCGGCGCTGGCCGTCGCGCGCTCGGACATGTCGCGCGCCGAGGCGGAGCTGCGCGATGCCACCCGCGCGCTGGAACTCGCCGCCGAGGATGTGGCCGCCGT
>SKIF01000049.1 GCA_007116575.1 Paracoccaceae bacterium | reverse complement strand
GCGGCCTGAGGGGGACTGAAGATGCGCGAGATTACACTATCGCAAGCCGTGAATGAGGCCATCGCCGAAGAGATGCGGCGCGACCCGACTGTCTTCCTGATGGGCGAGGATGTGGCCGAGGCGGGCACGCCATTCAAGGTGCTGTCCGGTCTGGTCGAGGAATTCGGCACCGACCGCGTGATCGACACGCCGATCTCCGAGCCGGGCTTCATGGGTATGGCAGTGGGCGCGGCTATGACCGGGGCGCGGCCTGTCGTGGATCTGATGTTCGGGGATTTCATATTCCTGATCATGGACCAGCTCTGCAATCAGGCGGCCAAGACGCATTACATGTCGGGCGGCAAGCTGACTGTGCCTTTGGTGCTGCGCACCAATCTGGGCGCGACACGGCGCTCGGCTGCGCAGCACAGCCAGTCGCTGCAGGCGCTGGTTGCCCATATTCCCGGGCTGAAGGTCGCGATGCCCTCTTCGGCCTATGAGGCCAAAGGGCTGATGAAGACCGCCATCCGCGACAACAACCCGGTCGTCATCTTCGAAGACAAGCTGATGTATCAGGACAAGGCGCCGGTGCCGGAAGAGGAATATCTGATCCCCTTCGGGCAGGCGCATGTGAAGCGCGAGGGGCGCGACATCACGCTGATCGGCACGTCATCCATGGTGCAGGTGGCCGAAAAAGCCGCCGAAACGCTGGCCCTTGAGGGGATCAGCGCCGAGGTGATCGACCCACGCACGATTGTGCCGCTAGATGAGGCGACGCTGCTGGCCAGTGTAAAGAAGACCAGCCGGGCGATTGTCATTGACGAGGGCCATCAGAGCTATGGCGTGACCGCCGAAATCGCCAGCCGCCTGCATGAAAAGGCATTCTATCATCTGGACGCGCCGGTGCTGCGCATGGGGGCGATGGATGTGCCGGTGCCCTTCTCGCCCGCGCTGGAGGATCTGACTGTGCCAACGCCGGAGCAGGTGGTCGCCAATGCGCGCAAACTCTGCGCCGGGGAGCTTGTCCATGCCGCATGAGGTGACGATGCCGCAACTCGGCATGGCACAGGATGCGGGCAAGATCGTATCCTGGCTGAAAGCGCCGGGTGACAAGGTGGCCAAGGGTGATGCGCTGTTCGAGGTCGAGACCGACAAGGCCACGATGGAAGTCGAGGCGCAGGCGAGCGGGTTTCTGACCCATGTGCGCGCGCAGGCGGGAGAGGATGTGCCTGTGGGGCAGGCGATTGCGCGCATCTCCGAGAGTGCGGAGGAGGACGAGGCCCCTGCCCCGTCCGCCACTGCTGGCCCCGCCCCTGACGATGCGCTGCCCGAGGGGCGCGAGATCACCATGCCGCAGCTTGGAATGGCGCAGGATAGCGGCGTGATCGTCGGCTGGCTTGTCGAGCCCGGTGCGCAGGTTGGCGCGGATGACCTGCTGTTCGAGGTCGAGACCGACAAGGCGACGATGGAAGTGCCTGCCGGTGCGTCGGGCTATCTGGCCGCAACGCTGGCCGAGAGCGGCGATGACGTGCCGGTGGGGCAGGCGGTGGCGATCATTTCGGCAGAGAAACCAGAGCGCCCCGTGACCCGCGCGATGGCCAAAGGCGCACCCGCCCCGGCCCCTGAGCCTGAGGCCTCATCGTCTCCGGACCACGAAGCGGCAGAAAAACCCGCCGTGCCGCCCGTCGCCACCCCGGCTTCGGGTCGCATCCTCGCGTCACCCAAGCTCCGGCGCGTGGCGTTGGAAATGGGTCTCGACCTTGAGCAACTGGTCAAGGCGGGCCATCCCCAGCCCTATCACATGCGCGATCTGGGCGCGCTGGAGAAGCTCAGCGCAAGCGCCCCCGAAGTCGCGCGCCAAGCCGTAGCACAGGGCTTCCGGCTGGAGGCCACCACGGCGCAGGATGGATTTGCCCCCTTCGCCGCCTCGGTCGCTGATACGCTGGGCGATGCCGAAGCGCTGCTGGCCGGGCTGGCCGGGGCAAGCATGGGCGCGCCCTGCGTTGTGGCGGTCGAGCGCTTTGGTGCGCAACGTACCTTCGCCGTGCCCGAGGGCCGCCGCCTGTCTGCCGTGACCGAGAGTGACGCTGCCCCCGACTTGTTGCTGCGCGACCTGCGCGCCAGCGCGCTCTGCAGCGTGTCTCTGGGGGCCGTGGATGTGCCGGTGCTGACCCTGTTGCGCAAGGGCGATGGTTTGTCGCTGACCCTCGAAGCAGCCCCACACCACATGGCAGCCGCGCAGGCCATCGCGCTTCTCTCCGAATTCGCAGGGCGCATGGAAAATCCCCTGCGCCATCTGCTCTGACCCTCCGAGGTTCCTATGAAACACACTGACCTTTACATCAACGGAAGCTGGCACCAGACGGATGAGCGCTTCGACGTGATCAACCCCGCGACCGAAGAAGTGCTGGCCTCGGTTGCCTCCGCCGAAATCGCCGATGCCGATGCAGCGCTCGATGCCGCCGACGCTGCGATGGCCGAATGGGCCGCGCGCACACCGCGCGCGCGCTCGGAAGTTCTGCGCCGGGCCTGGGAATTGATGACTGCGCGGCTGGAAGACTTCGCGCATCTGATCACGCTGGAAAACGGCAAGGCGCGCGCGGATGCGATGGGCGAGGCGACTTATGCCGCCGAATTCTTCCGCTGGTTCGCCGAGGAGGCGGTGCGGGCGGACGGGCTGATCATCCATGCGCCAAGCTCGGGCGCGCGGATCATCGTGCAGCACAAGCCCGCCGGGCTGGCGGTGCTGATCACGCCCTGGAATTACCCCGCGGCGATGGGCACGCGCAAGATCGCGCCTGCGCTGGCGGCGGGGTGTGGGGTGGTGATCAAACCTGCGTCCGAGACGCCGCTGACCATGCTGGCGCTGATGCCGCTGCTGGAGGAAGCAGGCGTGCCGCCGGGGCTGGTGAATGTGCTGCCCTCGCGCCGCACTGGCGCGCTGGTCGATCACATGCTGCATGACCCGCGCGTGCGCGTGGTCAGCTTCACGGGTTCGACCGGCGTGGGGCGCACGCTCTTGAAAGGCGCGGCCGATCAGGTGCTGAAACCCGCAATGGAACTGGGCGGCAACGCGCCCCTGATCGTCTTTGACGATGCCGATCTGGACACAGCCATCGAGGGCACGATGCTCGCCAAGATGCGCAATCTGGGCGAGGCCTGCACCGCCGCCAATCGCATCTATGTGCACGAGGCCATCGCGCCTGAATTCACCCGCCGGTTGACCGCTGCCATGTCAGCGCTGAAGGTAGGCAACGGCTCGGACCCGAGTGTCGATGTCGGCCCGCTGGTCAATGCCTCCACCCGCGACAAGGTGGCGGAATTCGTGGCAGATGCAGTGGCCAAAGGGGCGACGGTTGAATGCGGCGGTGAAGTGCCTGCGGGCAAGGGCTATTTCTACCCGCCCACAGTGCTGTCGAACGTGCCGGACAACGCCGATTGCGTCCATGACGAGATCTTCGGCCCGGTCGCGGCGCTACAGACCTTCACCGACACCGCGGACGTGATCCGCCGGGCCAATGACACCGAATACGGGCTGGTCGCCTATGTGTTCACGAGCGACATGAAGCACGGGCTACAGGTCTGCGAGCGGCTGGATTACGGAATGGTCGGGCTCAATCGCGGGCTGGTCAGCGACCCGGCCGCGCCCTTCGGCGGCACCAAGCAGTCGGGACTGGGGCGGGAAGGCGGGCATGAGGGGATGCTTGAGTTCATGGAGACGCAATACATCTCGGCGAGCTGGTAAGGGGGAACCATGTCAGAAGTCATCGCAAGCCCAAGCACGCGGCGTAAAGCGCTGGAAAAAGGGGTTGATCTGAACACCCGCGCAAAAGAGTTGGGCCGCACGACGCTGGGGCCGGAAGACCTTGGCGCTGTCACGACCCCCGGCGCCAGCGCTGACAACACAAGCTACTGGCATGTGGACCATAGCGCGTATGGCCCTGTGACCGAAGAACCGATGAGCCGCTTTGCGCAGATCGCCGCGCGGAATCTCGGAGCTGCCAATGCCCTGATTCCACAGGTCACGCATCATGATCGCGCCGATATCACGACCCTCGAGGCGCTGCGGGCACAATGGCGTGACGAAGCGCGCGCGCGCGGCATGAAGCTGACCGCACTGGCCTTTCATGTCATGGCGCTTGCGCGATGCCTGCGCGAGTTTCCACGGTTCAACGCCTCGATCTCTCAAGACGGCACGCTCCTTGTGCTCAAGGATTTCGTTCATATCGGCATCGCTGTCGACACGCCACACGGGCTGATGGTACCGGTGATCCGCGATGTCGACCATAAAGGGCTGTGGCAGATCTCGAGCGAGATTTCCGATCTGGCCGCCCGCGCACAGTCGCGCAAGATCGCCCCCGATGAAATGGGCGGCGCGTCCATGACAGTCAGCAATCTGGGCGGGACTGGCGGGATTGGATTCACGCCCATCGTCAACCCGCCCGAACTGGCAATCCTCGGTATCACCCGAACGGAAATCGTGACCATCTGGGATGGTGACACGCCCCGCCCCGTGCCGATGGTACCGCTCGACCTGTCTTATGATCATCGGGTCATAAACGGGGCGGATGCTGCGAGGTTCATGAGTCGCCTGACGCAGTATATCGAAAATCCAAGGCAGTTATTGATGTGAGAATCCAATCGGGTGCCCCCTGTAACCGACTGTGACTTCGTCGCGCCAACTCGCCACCCTGCTGTGAAATTGACGTTGCGACCACTGGGGCATGTACGAATTGTGACTTACGCAGGCTTTCAGTAGGTGAATTGCATAGGATCTTTTCACAGGAAGCTCTCCCGATGTCGTCGAAGCAGGTCTCGCCCCGCAAAGCCATTCTCCCATTTCTGGTTGCAGCGCTTCTTGCACTCACGGTAGCCGCGGCTGTCTGGTGGGTCACACGCCCTGCCGCTCTTCTGATTCAAGGCGAGGTCGCGGCCCCGCGCGTTGATATCTCTGCCCGCACCTCTGGCCGTGTGGCAGAGATCATGGGCGAGCTGGGCGAACCGGTCGAAGCCGGGCAGGTCTTGGTGGAACTGTCCAACCCGCAGCTTGTCACCAGCCACACCGCCGCGGCTTCGGGGCTTGAAGTGGCACGCGCATCACAGTCGGCGGCGGGCGCGACACGGCCCGAAGTGATCCGTGCGCGCGAAGCGGAACTGGCCGCAGCACAGGCCGATTTGCGACTGGCTGAGGAACAGGTGACTCGCGATACGGAACTGGCCCAGCAAGGGCTGCGCCCGCAAGCCGCGATTGACCAGACCTTGCGCAATGTCGAAACAGCCGCGCGCCGTGTCGAGGCCGCCGAAGCGCAGCTTGATCTGGCCCGTGCCGGGGCCTCGCCCGAAGAACGCGCTGTCGCCGCTGCGCAGGTCACGCAGGCCGAGGCCGCGCTGGCCCAGCGTCAGGCCGACCTCGATGAATTGATCATTTACGCGCCGCTCAGTGGCGAAATCTCCGCCCGTCTGGTCGAACTGGGCGAAAATGTCAGCCCCGGCGCGCCCCTGTTCACAATCGTGGATCTTGATCAGGCGTGGTTTACTTTCAACCTGCGAGAAGACCTGCTGGCGGGGCTGCAGGTCGGCGATGTACTTTCGGTACATCTGCCAGCGCTTCAACGCGATCTGGAAGCCGAGATCACGCTGATCAATGTGCAAGGGCAATTCGCAAGCTGGCGGGCGACGCGGGCCACGGGCGATTTCGATCTACGCAGTTTTGAACTGCGCGCCCGCCCCCTCGCGCCTGTTGAAGGGCTACGACCGGGCATGTCGGCGCTGATCGCGCTAGGCGGGTAGACGATGCTGGCGGTGATGCTGCGAGAATTCCGGCTGATCCTGCGCCGCCCTGCCCTGCTGGGGCTGGTGATCGTGCTGCCTGTCGTGATGCTGCTGGCGCTGACAGGGATATTTCGTGCCGGCATCCCGACAGGAATGGCCGTCACCGTGGTCGATCTGGATCGCTCGGAGCTGTCGCGCAGCGTGACCCGAATGCTGGACGCCGCGCCGGAAATAACAGTGCGGGAACAGGCACTGAGCCTGAGTGAGGCCCGCGCGCAAATTGTGGCAGGCGACACACGCGGCGCAATCTATATGCCAGAAGGGCTGGAGCGCGACATCATTCGCGGTGCGCGGCCCGAGATCGTGATCTTCTACGACAACCAGCACATGAGCGCGGGGTCCATGGTCGCACGCGGGGCGCGCGGGGCCATTGATACAGCGTTGGCCGGACAGCGCCTGTCGATCCGGCAGGGTCAGGGCGAAGCACCGGTGCAGGCCACGGCCCGCATCCAGCCCATTCCCCTGCAGGCCCATGCTCTGTTCAACCCGGCCTTTGACTATGTTCATTTCCTGCTCGCGGCCCTTGTCCCCACGGTGCTGCAGATCATTGCGGCAGCGGCAACCGCCTATGCCATCTCGCTCGATTTCGGGCCGGGGCGGCATCTGCAGGTCCTGGCGCGTATGGCAGATGGGGTGTTGCCCGCAATGCTGGGCAAGATCCTGCCCTATACGCTGATCTTCCTGCTGATCCTCGGGCTGTCGGATATCGCGCTCTACGGCTGGCTGGGCGTGCCCTTGCGCGGGTCGCTGATTCTGATGGCAACCGGTGCAGCGCTGTTTGTGGTGAGCGTACAACTGATCGGCGCGGCGGCCTTTGTGCTGACCCGCGACATGGGCCGCGCGGCCAGTATCATCGCCGTGATCACCGCCCCGGCTTTCGGCTTCATGGGGCTTGGCTTCCCGGGTGAGGCGATGTCGCAACTGGCGCAGGCCTGGGGCGCGCTGATCCCCGGCACATGGTATGTGCAACTGCGTATCGACCAGTCCTTGCGCGAGACGCCGCTAGATATCTCGGTCTGGTCGGTGGTCTGGCTGGCCTGCATTGCTCTTCTGCTGGGGGCTTTGGTGCTGCTGCGGCTTATCCGGCTGCGTCGCGAGATCGAGGCTACGAGATGAGTGATTTTCTGAACGCCCTGCGCGCTGAGATCCATGGCATCTTTGCGGATCGTCAGGTGCGGTTGATCATTCTGGTCGCGCTGGTGATCTATGCGCTGGTCTATCCCTACCCCTACCGGGCAGAATTGTTGCGTGATGTCCCGGTGGTGTTGGTGGATCTGGACCGTTCCACCAGTTCGGCGGACCTTGCGCGGCAGGTCACTGCGTCCGAGGCCGTGACGCTCAGCCATGACGCGCCCGACATGGTCGCGGCTATCCGTCTGGTGCAAGAGCGCCGCGCCTACGGTGTGCTGCTGATCCCGGAAGGGTTTGAGCGCGCGCTCTTGCGCGGCAGTCAAAGCCCCGTGGCGTTGTATGCGGATGCTAGCTATTTCCTGATGTATCAGCGCGTCATGCAAGGCGCCGCCGTGCCCCTGCGCCAGTTGGGGGCCGAGGTCGAGATGGGCCGCCTGATCGCGCAAGGCACCGCCCCCGATGTGGCATTTGCGCAGGTCAGCCCTGCTGCACTGGTCGAAGTGCCGCTGTTCAACCCGGCGGCGGGCTATGCGACCTATGTGCTGCCTGCAGCCTTTGTCCTGATCCTTCAACAGACCATGCTGATGGGGCTGGCCCTCGTCGCCACACGTCGCGAGGCCGACAATGGCCACCCGGTCTGGCGGGTTCTGGGGCGCATGGGGGCTTGGGTCGCGCTCTATGCGTTACTACTGCCGGTCTATCTGATTGTGCTGCCCGGGCTTTATGGCCTGCCCAATCTGGGCAATGTGCCGACAGTTCTGATGCTCAGCCTGCCCTTTGTGCTGGCAACGGGATTGCTTGCGCAATGCATCGCGGCTCTGTTCAAGCGCGGCGAGGTGGTGCAGGTCGTGCTGCTGGCCGTGGGGCTGCCCTTTTTCTTTCTCTCCGGCTTTGCCTGGCCGGTTGAGGCCATTCCCCCGCATCTGAACTGGCTCGCGCAAATCATTCCATCGACGGCCGCGATAGACGGTCTTGTGCGCGTCAGCCAAATGGGCGCAGCCTTGCCCGAGATCGCAGACCGCCTTTGGCACCTCTGGGCTCTGGTCGCCATTTTCGCAAGCCTTGCGGTCAGCGTCGAACTGTTGGCGCGCCCTTCCACAAATGCGGATCATCAGGACGGATGATAGCATCAGGGCAGCAAGCCACTCCACCACCAGATACCAAACAGATTGACGTCTCGCAGGCGCTGTCCGCCAGGATCGCAACAGAGAACAGGCCATATCGGGGAATCGCGTCAAGTCTGGACAGCGCTTGCAGTGGTCAGGCCCCGACGCCTTGCAAGCCGTGCTCAGCGCCGGGGTCTGTCTTGCTGAGACGAGGCAGTGCGCTAGCGTACTGGTTGCAGCTCTACCTGCACCCGCGCTGCAAGCCCCTGTGCATCGACCACCGCGAGCGTAACGAAGCCCGGTCCCTCCAGCGCCAGCCTTGCCTCGCGCTCATGGCTCTGGCGCAGCACTGGGGCGCCATTGGCGAACCATGTGAACGGGGCCTGCCCGCGCTCGACCCGCGCCAGCACATGCCCGCCCATCGGCACCAGCGCTGCGCCATCGGGGGGAAAGGCCAGCTCTGGTGGCTCGGCCTGCACGGTCGCGCGCGCACCGAACCGGCGCAGCGGTTCGGGCAACTCGGCATGGGCCAGCAGCAGCGTAGCAGGCGGGGCCGGGGGAAGGGGCGCGGGGCGCGGGCCGAGATGGGCGAAGACATCGAACAGGATCGGCGCGGCAACATCGACACCATAGATCCCCGGAACCGGTGCGCCATCTGCGCGCCCGACCCAGACCCCCACCACATGCGCCCCGTCAAACCCCACTGCCAAGGCATCGCGATGCCCGTAGGAGGTACCGGTCTTGAAGGCCAGACGCCAGTCGGGCAGACGTGCGGGCCGGGGCGCGGCGGCAAGGATGTCACCCAGATGCCAGGCCGCCTCGGCTCCCATCACCTGCCGCCGCGCCCCCAATGCCCCCGGCTGCGCCGCAAGCGTGACCGCCTCGCCCCCGCGCGCAATCGCGGCGTAAAGCTGCACCAAACCTTCCAGCGACAGGCCCAGCCCGCCAAGCGAGACCGCCAGCCCCGGCGCATCGCCCGGCACCTCGGCCCGCACCCCGGCGGCCCGCAAGGCGGCCATCACCCGCGCGGGCCCCAGCGCCTGTGTCAGTTCCACCACCGGCAGGTTGAGCGAGATTTGCAGCGCCTCGCGCGCGCTGACCGGGCCACGAAAGATGCGGTCGAAATTCTGCGGCGCATAGCCCGCAAAGCGCGCGGGCCGGTCATTAAGCAGCGTTTCGGGATGCGCCAGCCCGTCCGAGAAAGCGAGCCCGTAGATCAGCGGCTTGAGCGCCGATCCCGGCGAGCGCACCGCCTGGGTCATATCGACGAAGCCTTCCCGAGCCGGGTCGAGATAATCGGCCGAGCCGACCGAGGCCAGAATCGCCCCCGACCCCGGGTCAGCCACCATCAGCGCGATGCTGGCCTGCGGCGGCAGATCGCGCAGCCCGGCGCGCGCGACACGTTCGAGCGCGCGCTGCAATTCGGCGTCGATGGTGGTGCGATGGACCTGACGCGCAGGCTCGGCCGCGCGCAGCCGGTCGGCCAGATGCGGGGCATGAGCGGGAAAGGCGCGGCGGCTCTGGGGCAGCGGTTCGCGGCGCGCGGCCTCTGC
>SKIF01000097.1 GCA_007116575.1 Paracoccaceae bacterium | reverse complement strand
GCCCTGCCCGGCCATCCCTTCGGCGTGCAGCTTGATACGGGCATGAACCGACTGGGCATGGAAGCTGCCGAGTGGGAAGCTGTCGCGGCAATCGCGCTGGATCAGCGCCCGCATCTCATCATGTCGCATCTGGCCTGTTCGGACGAACCGGACCACCCGATGAACGCGCATCAACTGGCAGAGTTTCACCGCCTGACCGATGGTTGCGGCGTGCCGCGTTCGCTATCGGCCACAGGCGGCGTGCTGCTGGGGCCGGACTATCATTTCGAGATCACCCGCCCCGGTATCGGGCTTTACGGGGGTCTGCCTTTTGCCGAGGCTCAGCCGGTTGTGCGCCTGTCGATCCCGGTCATTCAGATCCGTGACGTGGCGGCAGGCGAAACCGTGGGATATGGCAACACCTTCACAGCCCCGCGTGACATGCGGCTGGCAACGATTGCCGCAGGCTATGCCGATGGCATCCAGCGCGCGCTGTCAGGGCAGGTGACGCTCTGGGCCGGGGATGTCCCCTGCCCGCTGGTCGGGCGCGTGTCGATGGACCTGTTGACAATCGATGTGACCGACGCCCCGGATGCGCCTGAAATGCTGGACCTGCTTGGCCCCCATCAGGGCGTCGATGCCATAGCCGATATCATTGACACTATCGGCTATGAAATCCTGACCGGGCTGGGACCGCGCTACGCACGTCACTACAAGTAACGGCGGGTCCATCTCTGCCACCTGATCAGTGATAACCCTTTATTTTATTGGAGTACTGGATCAAGTGCGGCGGCAGGATCTGCCACTTCGTCGGCCCTTTTTTTACCGTCGCGAATGCGGTTACGACACAGAGAAAGCCACCCTGATGGGGCGGCTTGCAAAAGTTTGTGCGCTTGGTCGAAAGGGTTAATCTGGCGCAAATTCCCCAAGATCGGCGCGCCGGTAATAGAGGGCGCCGAGACCCTTGTATGGTGCGATCGGCATCACCCCAGCCGCGTCAAGCCGAACCTTCATCCATCGTGGCAGCATGCCCTGACGGCTCGCGATTTCGCGCAACGGCGTATGTTCATCCCGGAAGGCGCGCAACTCAGTCCTCAAGTATACGCTGGTCCGGACACCCTTGGTGTTCTCGATCGCCTCTTCATTGAGGAAGGGGGCGCCGGTGTGATCGCGCAATTTCACGAGCGTTCTGATCCCGGCGGTTTGCATGCCGAGCATCCGGGCTGCTTCATGTGCGTTAACGTGATCGTCGGACACCTGCCGACCAAGGACACTGCGGATTTCTACAGGATCGACGAAGACGCTTTTGAACCGCAAGCTTGGGTCGGCGCACTCGACCCTCATGAATCGCGCAGCGAGAATTCCGTTGACAATATCGACCACCGGCCAGCGCGAAATGCCCGCGGCTGTGACGATGTCGGCCATTCCATCTGAAAGCTCGTCCACCCTTCGGGCGCAGCCCAGCAGTCGATCTAGAAAAGCCTCGGCATCTTCCCGCGCCACCAGCTTCATGGCCCCCTTTGCGCGCTCGGCATCATCAACAATCCGGGGGATGATCCCTGTACGCACGAGCAACTCGGCCTGCATTCGGTTGCAGTTCAGTTGCTTCTGTAAGTCGCGGGCGCTCAAAGCAGTCTTCATACGCTCAATGAGCCTCTCGGCGGGTCCCGCGTCGAACACATGATGTCGCGAAGGGTGATCCGGATCTGCGTTGACAATTCCAGCGCGTACCATTGCATGGTGAATCGTTTTGGGATGCTCTCCCGTCTTGCGCGCGAGGGAGCGAATGTTGTGTTTGCGCGCTTCGATGACCACTTCCCCGAAGAGGACGGTGCCTGCATCGATCGCGAAGTTGTCGAGGATATACTCCCGCATGACATCCCGGATCGGGCCGGGGGATTTGCGGTTCTTCTTGAACTGCAGGAAGCTGTAGAGAAAGCCGAAGGCCTCCTGCGGACCGCCATTATGGCTGCGGCCCCGTGAACGATCATGCACGGCGCTCAACGCCTCACGGATGCCCTCCTTACCTCTGGCCGCATATTGAAAACCGACCGCCCCTGCCGCGTCCAGCTCGGATGTGGATACGTGCGGAAGTCCTCGGGTCGCTTTGTGCGTCAGGAGCAGGCCCAGAAGTTCGCACGCCCTGGCCCCGTGGTCGATCGGCTGGCCATCGAGCCATGCCGGGCCGTGACCACCGTCGAGACGGGCCTCGACATACTCTTGCAGTGTCGAAGGTGCCCGACGGTCGGCTGCCGCGACGAGGCCGGCAAGCTCCGTGTCATCAGGCGCAACCTCGTCCATGTGCTGAAACTTCTCAGAATGTGCGGTGTTGTTCCGCCGCACCAAGGCAATCCCGTGGCGACGACAGGTCCGGACCGGCTCAAGCAACCACGACACCCGGCCAACCCGAAGCCCGCACGATGGGCCGTCTGGTACTCCATCCTCAAGCAGGCAAGCCGGACAAAAGCTCGTCTGGTTAGAGTTGGCGAAATCCGCATGAAATGTTTGAGCTCCAAGACGCCGCAAGCGCGGCCCTGCAGAAACGAACACCATGCGATCAAGCACCTCATGAGGTTGGCCCGTCAGGACGGAAATCCGGTCAAGATCCTCACTGGTTGGCGCCATGACCGCGCCGCGTGACAGCTCGATCATGTTGAGGAAGGCGTAGACGCCCATCCCGCCGTGGAACTTAGCGACCCGGCGCATGTAACTCGTCAGCGTTTCGTCAGGCAAAGCGGGGAGAACAGGACGCAAGGTCATGAGCAGGCCACTTTCTTGTTTCGCTGGGACTTCGGAACGGCGCTTGCCCTCCTCGCACGAGCCTCCAGCATACGGTCACCGATCTCGTCATCATCCTCCAGTTCGATCGCCATGAAATCATCTACGCAGAATACATTGGATGTAAGTGGGCAGCCCTATTCCATCCCCCACGCTGTCTCAAAATGCTCTGAGGTCAGCATGTCAGAACCTGCAGTCAACGCCTCTTCAACAGCAAGGATGCTGATCTCGATGCACCTGCCGAGGCGATAGCGGCCACCGTAGATCAGCCGAACGGGATCGTCGTCGCGGATATCAAGCGTGAGCCCCGCATTGCGGGCATAGCAGTCCATTACAGCGCGAAGCTTGCTACTGTCCGCCGCGATGTCCAGCGGAGGGGGCGTGATCTTGCGGAACCGCCGGTTCACCTGGGCATCGAACCGCGTGATCTCTTTGAGGCGTTCCGTTCCGGAAAGCAGGAGTACGACAAGGTGATCGCCCTGCATGAGCGACTTCAACATGCGACACATGCTGTCGGTTTCACTCGAGCTGGTCAGGCGGAACATGTCTTGCGCTTCGTCGAGGATAACGAGCGTGATACCCATGCGCTGAAACCGCAGACGCACCGTTGCCCAGAGTTCATGGACCTTGGCCCGGTCGCTGATCCGGTCGATGCCGAGCTTTTCAAGGAATTGGCAGGCCAGGCTGCGCAGCGTGGCCGGGCTGGAAACAGTGACGTGAATGTGGCGCGGCACGCCGGTTTCGGGGTTTTCAGCAAGCGCGTCAAGTTTGGCGACAGCATGAAGAATGTCGGTGGTCTTGCCGCTTCCGGGGCCATTGACCAAAATGACACCATGGGTTTCCTTGCCTGCGGTAAAGCGGACAGGTTCATGGGACGGCTTGTCGTCCTCACCCACCTGAAAAAGGCGGGCGAGGTTTGCCTCAAGTGCCTTGAAAGTCGGCGTGCCAATATGGATGCTGCGCAGGCGCTGGATGATCGCAGCGATTTCCGCGGGAGATTTCTGCATGGTTCTAACTCCTTCTTCTTTTTTCATTCAGGAATGTCCCAGCCGTCGACGCGGCCGGGCTTGATGCCACTGTTGCTGGACCCTTTCGAGGGGCGGTCAGCGGCGTCGTGATCGCTCATGCCGTCGGTCGCAGCGCTGTCCTGGGCTTGAGCTTTAGGCCGACGATGGCGGTCAGGGTCCACTTCGGGTTTGGCGGGCGCATGATCGACCGGAGCGATCGGCAGGATGGTCTGTCCGCGACCGTCGGGGGTGTCGGCGGTTTTCGCCCGGGTCGGGACCGTGTCAAAGCTCTTCCGCGCCTCGTCCTCGGCCGCTTTGAGACGCTCCTCGGTCCAGGCTTGGTCGATCATCTTGAAGGCCAGCTTTGCCTGTGCGTTCATCGCCTCGATGTCGCGGATGGCCTTGAAGACGACGTCCTCCTCCCATTCCCGGCGCTTGGGATCGACCATTTTCAGGGACCGCATAGCGCGCAGCCAGATCGACGCATGCACGCCCTTGAAGGTGTCACGGACGGCCGGCACGGTCCGCCAGGCGCCATCGAACTTCACCTCGATGGTCCCGAGGTCCTCCTCGTTCCCCCGGATCTCGAGGATCTGCCTGCCCTTGCTGAGGTAGAACTCGGCCAGCTCGCGCGAATGATAACGGATGTTCATCACTCGCAGGCCGTCCTTCTGCAGGACTCGGGCGATCGCCACCCCGAGCGCGATGTGCCGACGTCGCGCATTCGGGGCGGCATGCAAGGGCGTGTTGCCATCCCTGAGATCGGCCTCCCACTGCTGAAGAGGCGTGCGTCCGCCAAGGCCCGCATGGGGCGTGTTGTGATAGATGTCGACCGCCCAGCGGACCAGAGCCACGCAGAGGTCCTCGACCGTCAGACAGGCACGTTTCTCCGAGCCATAGTTCTCCCGCTGGAGGACGTTGGAGAAGGTGCGTCCCGACAGCCGGGACATCAGGTCGGTGGAGATCGTTCCGAACACCCGCTCGCCGATACCGCGCATGGCGGGCATGCCCCCGATCGCCTGCATGGCGTGGATGCCGAGATCGGTGCAGGCCGAAGTGAACAGTGCCGACTTGAACGCGGCACCATTGTCCGTGACCAGCATCTCGGGCGTGCCGAAGATCGACCAAGGCGCCAGGGCCCCGACGTTGTCGGCGAACTGGTCCTTGTCGCTGACCACCATGCGCAGGCATTTCAGGGCGGCACTGCTGCGCGGGTCGCAAGTCAGCACCATCCCGAGGATGCAGCGGGTCCGGCAGTCGATGGCGAGGACCAGCCACCAGCGCTTCTTTGGGTCATTCAGCCCGAGCATCTCCAGCTCTGCTTCGCTGAAAAGCGCGAGGAGTCCACTCTGCGCCAGGATTGTGATGAGGTCGATCTTGTGTTCGTCCATCTCGACGCGTTCGAAAGGGCGCGATACCTGCATGCCGTCCTTTACGGCCGGCATCTTCTTGATGGCGTGCTCGATACCGTGGCGTTTGATGAGCACCCGGAAGCGGTCGAGGCGTTGGATGAAGCCGCGAACGGCATCGCGGCCGGGCACCTTGAGTTTGGGCAGCCCCTCCGCCTCGCGGCGCTCGTTTTCCGCCGCGAAGCGGATCTTCACGTCCTTCGCGACCGCCGCCTGGGTCTTGCGCTGCGGCGTCATATACTCGTCACGAACCACCTCGGCGAGGAGCGTGACCTCCTCGGCGGTAAAGGGGCTGTTCACGTTCCCCTGCTTGGCGCACCGATCGATCAGGGCTGCCTTCCCACCCTTTCTGTAAAGACAGAGCCAGCCGCGCAGGGTGCGCGGGCTGCAGGGCCCAGGACGAGGCGTCTCCTTTGGGGTGCGGGGCTTTGGCCCGCGGCCGGCCTTCCACTCCCGCAGTTTCAGGTCATACTCTGGATCACCCATACCGTCTTGGAAGTAATCCTCTGCAGCGGCACGGATCGCATCCATGTTCGCCGCGATGCTCGCGTCTGTGCCTTTGACGAGACCGCCATCCTTGAGGTCAAGAAACCCGCGCACCATCGCATAGCGCCATGCGACACGGCCACGCTGGGCGGGTGACAGCCCAGCGATGAACACGTTCTCATCTTCACGAACCGGCGCTGGCAGAAGGTGCTTCGGCAACAACGCATATGGGACAACTGTGATCTCTCCCGCCCGGTTCATCCGGTTCAGCTCTGCCACTTCATACGCGACGGTCCGGCGCGGATCTTCCGCCGCATGGAAGGTGACGACTTGGTCCGTTTTCCAGACGAAGCACAGCTCCGCTCCGCGGATGATGATGCGGTGATGCATGTCGAGGCTGAAGGTCAGGAACTCGTCGTGAAAGTCTTTAGGCATGTCTTATCTCCTTTTTGGCGGCGCCTGATGCGCCTTGATGTTGGCAAAGCCGGGGTGGTCCTGGACCGCGAACACGGTCCAGGTTGGTGTAGAGAACACAGTGTGATCCCGATCGCGTTCGTGCGATCAGTGGTGTTCGCCGAGGTAACGATGGGCTTGCAAGAAGCTCACGGCTTGAGCGAAGGCGGCTCAGAGACGCAGCCTCTGCCCTTCTCAACCCGCCTGAGAAGCGCCTCAGGCTTGATCCGAACATCGCCAAGCGTGCGCAGAATCCCATTGCGGATGAGGCGCAGCAGAGCATTGCGGCCACGCGCCTGCAGCCCGATCTCAGAAGTCAGGTCAAGCAAACTCCGTACGCCCTCGAGCCGGTTCACTACGGCCATTGCAGCCGCATCGGCCGTCGGATCCGAATTGCGCACAGCGGACAACACCTTTGCATTGAAAAGCTCCACCGGATCGATATCAGCTTCCGTCAGCAGCCGGACCTCGTCCGCGAAATCATACTCGCGAACCCACCACGCAACCTCTTGCAGCTTGCTCAAATGGCGACCTGACTTGAGGCGCACTTCCGGCTTCACATCGCAAGCGATGCGCGTGCCGTCCTTGAGCGTGAGGTAAAAGTCGAAGATCACCTCTTGCGACTTGCCCGGACCATAACGGAACCGAGCTTGCTCCCTCATATCTGCCAGGTCATCAAGCACGCTCCAGATCAGCTTATGCCGATACTCGAGCAAGCTTTCAGACTGGAAACGCGTTCCCGCACCATTGCCGAGCACCGAATTTACGGTGCAATGCGCCGTCGAAGCGCGCGGAACATTGCGCTCAGCCCGGGAGGCATGAGGCAATTCAATTGGACGATCATCTTCGGGCTCCACTAGACCGAAGGCCTGTGGAGAGAATTGATAGGACATATCCATCCTCCAAACATTGAAAACCCAATGCCCGCGCAGCCGGACATTGAAGCTGACCGAAAGGATGCAAAAGGCCGCGCCGCAGGCGGCGGGACCCCGGAACATCCGGAAGTCAGAAAGTCTGGACAGAGAAGATCCTTGAAATCGACAACGGTTGATGCTATCGAAAACATGCTCGGCGGATACTCTTCTGCCTCAAAACACTCGCACTGTTGGCGCAGTACGGGTGTTTTTTATTTATAAGCGCGATCAATTCTCGGGTGGCTTTTTCCTTTCCTACATTCCTCTGGGGTAATTCTCAGGGGCGAAGCTCGCCCCTGAGAAGCGTGACAAGAATAGCAACACAAAAAGTCGATTCAAAGCGCTTTCTTTAACGAATTCATAACGTTAGAAAAAAGAACTGATCGCATACGTGCATTTTTTCTTGATCGGGTTTTCACTTCACGCCACACCCAACTGATTGGGATCAGGTTTCAGACAACCACTAGATACCGACCCGTATTCGCAGCGGATTGCGAAAAACAAACATGAAGTTTACTCCCCAAGATATTGCGAATTATGGGAAATTTTTTCTCATGGCCTTTTTTCCATTTCTTAGTGACCCCTCGATTTCCACGAAATACTGTTCCTACCGCTCTGAAAGCGTCAAATAGATCGCATGATTCGATCTCCGCGCGGCGCATACGAAACAAGTTTCCTAATCATCATTCATTTCAGTTTCCCCAACTCATCGCATGGCATGCGCAATCAAAAACCAGCAACCGAAGATGCTGGAGCGATCGACTGAAAGATAGATGTGTGAGTTGAAGGTACGTGACAGCGTTCTGTCACCGACACTCTTCATTCAGCGTTGAGATCAACCTTGCAGGTAAACTGTAATCGCGACGATGCCTGGCCCATAGGAACCAGTTCTCGTGTCACAGTTAGCGGCAGGTGTATCAAGCACGTCTCACCTCTCCATCTATTCCCCGTTGCGGGGAGCATCAGCCTATTCGGCTGGTCGTGGAGCGACGGGTGATATGTGCGAACTTTTCCATGGGGAGAAGCATACCAAACCTAGGCAGCTGCACTCAATAGGTTTTTTAGATTTTTGACTCTGCAAGACTGTGAGTGAGCACCAATAGTGACATTTTTGGCACATTTTGAATTTATTTTCATTTCCCTCTAGGGGCTATACCGAATCCCACTTCCCCTACTTCGTTTTACTCGTTAGGGGAAGTGAGCGACGTCGCCGCGGCCGCCTGCTCATTCTGATCCCGACCTCGTGACAAAAAAATTCAGGCGCAGTCGCATTTCTCTTGACTTTCAAGCACGTCTTTGTGTTGGCGCTATCCTTCGCTCGGAGCTCTCAAGAAAAAACGCGCCTCAGAGCACTGTGTATTTTGCTCATTTACAAGGCATTGTCGCAGAAAGGCTTCCTGAGATGTGAGGGCCGCTTTCCCCTTCAGGTTCAGGCCACGCGAACGATCTCGGCGGGGTCGAGGGCATCGAAGCGGTTCATGAGTGCAACGCGGATGTGGATTTCGGCGGTTTGGCGGTGCCTCTCGCGGCGATGCGTTCGCCGAAGGAATTGAGGCCCCGCATCTTGGCCTCAGCGCGGCTGCGGGCGTGGCATCACGTCCACCGCCTTCAGAACGCCCTGCCGTAGTGGCGCGTGGCGCGCAGGGTTTCATTGCGTGCCTTGGCGGCCGGGCAATCCTCCTTTCACGGTCGACCATTCTTGCGGATCGGGGTGATCGCGGTACCGCCGTGCGCGAAGATGGCGCTGTGGCAGCGGCGGGTGTCATAGGCGCCGTCCGCGGTCACGGTGCCGATGACCTCGTCGTGCGGGATCTGGCCAAGCAGGTCCGGCAGGACGGGGCTGTCGCCCTCCCGACTGGGGGTGAATTCACCGCGCGGATGTTGGAGGTGGCAGTGTCCATCGCCAGATGGACCTTGCGCCCGTGGCGCCGTCCTGAACACCGTACTTGCGGGCCTGCCACTCGCCGTCGCCCAAGAACTTGATGCCGGTGCAGTCCACCAGCAGGTTCAGCGGCCCATCGGCACGGCGATAGGAGATTTGCACCTGCAGCGTCTTCTGCCTGCGACATAGCGTGGAGTAGTCTGGAACCGGACAATCCAGGCCGGCCAAGCGCAGCAAACTGGCCACCATTCCGGCCGTCTGCCTGAGTGGCAGCTTGAACAGCACCTTGATCGAAAAGCAGAACTGGATCGCCGCATCAGAGAAGACCGGCTGGCGTCCTGAGCGCCCCTCATGCGGCGCGTACTAGGCCATCTCATTATCCAGCCAGATCAGCAGTGACCCGCGCTTCCTGAGGGCAGCGTTGTAGTCAGACCAGTTCGTCATGCGGTAACGGGCGGGCTTGGGCTTGCTCATGCCCCCGTCTAACCGCGTGGATTCTTGATCTGAATCCTCCGCGGCAGGAGTTTTGCATCAACGCCGGTCGTAGGCTACAATGCGCAATGCGCCGTGGACACCGAGACCCACATCGTAGGTAAGCGTGTTCTGACCCCCACCTTCCAGTCTTTGCCCTGAGCTGCGATCTCCCGCCTGATTCAGATCGGGATGGAGTTTCGCGATGGCGACTACGGATGAGTTTCTCCGTGACTATGGG
>SKIF01000131.1 GCA_007116575.1 Paracoccaceae bacterium | reverse complement strand
GCCGAACATCTTGCGGATACGTTTCTGGCCAACATAGGATGCCATGCGCGTCGTCACCTTTCCTGGTCTTCGCGGGCGGGCGGGCTGTCGGGCCTCAGCCGCCGGCCGCTTGCGAAACGGGTGTGGGCCCTATTCCTGCGCGCCTTCCCACTGGCACGCTCCCGGGCCGTTCACTTTCCCTGGACAACGCTCTGCTCAGATAAGCCGAGGCAGAGCGCTGTCCAGAACAAGCGCGAAACTGGGGCCAGAGGAATCCGGCCCCAGTTCGGTTTTTCAGAGGGTCGAGATGCCGCGCATCCCGCCCGATTACTTCAGCTCGACCTTCGCGCCAGCGTCTTCGAGCTTCTTCTTCAGCTCTTCGGCTTCCTCTTTCGGAGCGCCTTCCTTCACGGGCTTGCCACCGGCTTCGACCAGGTCTTTCGCCTCTTTCAGGCCCAGACCGGTGATGCCACGAACTTCCTTGATGACCGCGATCTTGTTCGCGCCAGCCTCGACGAGGATCACGTCGAACTCGGTCTTTTCTTCTTCGGCAGGGCCGGCATCGCCAGCGGGACCAGCCATCATCACGGCGCCACCAGCGGCGGGCTCGATGCCGTATTCATCTTTCAGGATGGTTTTCAGTTCCTGAGCTTCGAGCAGCGTGAGGTTCACGATTTGCTCTGCAAGTGCTTTAAGATCAGCCATTTTTCCGTTCCGTTCTTTCAGGGTGTAGGGGTCCGACGCAGGCGCGTGTCGCGCGCCACACCGGCCAAAGGTTGCTTATGCCGCCTCGCGTTCCTCGAGAGTGGTGAGGATGCTTGCGATATTCGATGCAGGCGCGCCGATCGCACCCGCGATGTTCGAGGCCGGGGCACCGATGCAGCCCACGATCGAAGCGATAAGCTCCTCGCGTGAGGGCATGGAAGCCACTGCCTTGACACCTGCCGGGTCAAGCGCCGTTTCGCCCATGGCACCACCAATGATCACCAGTTTCTGGTTTTCCTTGGCGTAATCCTCGACCACTTTTGCGGCTGCAACCGGGTCTTCGGAATAGGCGAGAACGGTCATCCCTGTCAGAAGCGAGCCGATGCTTTCGCAGGGCTTTCCTTCCAGGGCGATCTTGGCGAGCCTGTTCTTGGCGACGCGAACAGCCCCGCCCGCATCACGCATGCGTGCGCGCAGGACCTGCATCTCGGCAACCGTGAGGCCAGCGTATTGTGCAACCACAACCACGCCAGAGCTTTCGAAGATCTGGCCGAGTTCCTCGACCACTTTCTCTTTTTGGGCTCTATCCACAGGGTCTCTCCAGTTATCAGAGGGTCTCCCCTCCGGCTCGTTTTCTCAGGCGCGGCTGCGCCTGAGCGAATGTCCAAACGGGCATTTTCCAATATCGCCCGAGGAAACCCCCGGAGAAATTGTTCACTCCCGTCTCGGGCAGGAATTATGATGGCGCACCATCACCCACCGTCTCGGACGAATCATCACAGCGGTCAGGCGAATGCCGACCCCTGCAACGGGAGGCTCCTTAGACGCTGCGAGCCGATTTGCCAAGGGCTAATTCGTACTGCCACACCTCTGCCTGTGGCCATGCCCTCGCAGCGCGGTCGCGGCCCTACTGCGTTCCCTGCATCTGGGAGCGATAATATTCCGCCTCGGCACGCGCTTCACGCAATCCGGCCATCGCGGCCTCGAGTTCCGCCTCAGCCTGGCTGATCCGCGCCGTGAGATCACGTTCGCGTGTTTCGACATACTCAATAGCCTGATCCCGGATTTCCTCGGCTTCATGCAGGGCCTGCGCCATACGGTCCAGCTCGCTCAAATCCTGCTGCCGGACACGGGTGAAGCGGTGTACCAGCCAGTTGGCGAACCAGCCCAGGGCGAAAGCAACGAACAGGATGATGGCGGTGACAATGATAAATTCTGTTCGGTTCATCTTTTCCTCTCATCCTGCGCTATCGGGGCGCGACGAATCATCGCTCGGGGCGGGGTTCAGGGCGTGTGGTATCGCCCGCGCCCGTCGTCACGACAATCTCCAGATCGGATTCGTCGCGCGGCTCGGGGATGATCTCTTCCAGTTCCGACGGATCACCGCCCGCGCGCTCGATACGCGCCGCTTCGGCCGAAGCCCCGATAAGCTGGAATTCGATCCGGCGATTGGCTTCACGGCCTTCGGCGGTCGCATTGTCAGCAATGGGAAATTCCGGGCCGTATCCCTTGGCCACGAACTCCGACACCATCGCCCCGCGTGCCATCAGCCCCGCGATCACCGCTTCGGCACGTTGCTGGCTAAGCCGCATGTTGGTTTCGAGCCGCCCCTGGCTGTCCGTATGCCCGCCAACCTCGATCTCGAGTCTGCCGCATTCGATCAGGACATCGGCAATATTGTCGAGCACCGATGCAGCGTCGGAAACCACCGAAGCCGACCCCGGGTCAAAGGTGATCTTCTGGTCTTCAAGAATATCACTGATCCAGCGTTCACAGCGCGCGGGCGTGGGCTGCATCGCTACCGGATCGTAGCGCTCATCATAGCTCACATCGAGGTTGAACACCACATTGCGGCCCAGTTTCTCGACCAGCGCGCGCGAAATCCGGTCCGAAGTCCCCGCATCACCCGACACCCCCCGGATGTCGATCCGGTCGGGACGGACACGGACCTGCCCGTGTTCCAGTTCGGCCAACGCATCAACCGCCAACAGCGCGCGCATCGGCCAGCCTTCGGGCAGATCCGGGTCGATCCGCGCTGTCATTCGGACCGCAGGCAGGCCGAATTCAGCCTGCGCCAGCGCTTTCACAGCATCGCGCAGGCGCTCGTCTGTCAGCCGACCGCGCAGGGTAACGACACCCTCGGTCGTGCGGCTCACGACGAATTCGAGCACTTCCTCGGGATGAACCGAAGCGTCGCCGCTCGGCGGAAGTCGGCTTGCATGAAGCGAGAAAACATCAGGCAGGCTGTTCTCCAGTCCACCAACCACCTGGTCAAAAGCCTCTGCCGAGACATCATTTGGTACCATCAGGGTGATATCCACATCGGTCATCGTGACCGACCCCGCTCCCATCTCGGCCACGGCACCGATGGCCTCGATGGCCGCTGTCTGCCAGCGCGGGGTCGGGCTACCCAGCCCCACGGCGCATTCCAGCACACCCGTCGCACCCGCAGCCCGACCGGCTTGCAGGATCGCATTGCGCGCCGCGAGCGTGTCTGCCGAACAGGCGTCAAAGCGTGCGCCCTCCTCATCGCGGACAAAGCGCAGCGTGAAAGGCGTGACAACCGGACGCGGTGCCGAAATATTGACCGAGGTGATCAGCCCGCGGGGCCGGTCGCGCGCGAGTTGGTCGCGGATCTCGTCGCGCTCGCGTTCGCTCGGCGCAAGCCCGGTGACGTCGACCTGATCGGTCGCGATAGAGATCTTGCTGACCGGAATCAGGGCCATCGCATCAAGTCCGAAATCAACGGCCTGTTCCCAGTTGAACGGCACAGGATGACTCGCTGTCTCCAGCATGTCATGGACCGAAATCTCCGGGTCCACGGCTTCGATCCGGGAAATGATGCTGTTCGAGCCCAGACTGGAGGGAACCAACCCGATCACCGAGACATCCAGCTCATTTCGCAACAACTCGATCGAGAATCGCGGTGCGGCGATTTCCATCGAGGGGGCGACCGACACATCGTCGATGACGCGCTCTGCCGCGACGACCGTGCTGACAGCGCTCAGCGCGCGAAAGCGCGTCGCCTCGGTGGGGGCCTCACCCGACAGGAACAGCAGCAGCCCATCCGTCGAGACCTCGGCCCAGTCGAGCCTTTCCGCCTCGAGCACTGCGCGCGCATCGCGCGCGACCACATGCTCGATACCCCGCACGGCAAAACTCGCGGCTGCCACCGCGAGCAGAGCGGCGAGCGCGAAGACGACCGCCATCAGCGCATAGGCCCTATGGGCACCCTGCACCGATCCGGCCAGGGCACTTACCCGATGCAGAATTGACAAGAAACGTTCCTTCATGCCGGTCCCCTAGCGCCAAGGCGCGGCGGGTGCAATCACACGAAAATCGTGATGGCAAGAAACAGCGCAGCCAACAAGCCTGCATCCCGGTTCGAACGAAACAAACGCAGACACATCTGCGTGTCATGAATGTCAAGCTTGGCCAGTTGCCAGTTCATGTGGCCGCCCAGCGCCCAGGCCCCAGCAAGCCCGATTGACATCTTCAGCGGATTGGCGAGCGGGGCGAGGGCGTAGATCACCGCCAGCGACATCAGCACCACGGTCGCAATCAGAAAGCCGCGCAGCCATGTCTCGGTATTCTCGCCAAAAAGCCGCGCGGTGGATTTCACCCCGATCAACTCGTCATCTTCACGGTCCTGATGGGCATAGATCGTGTCGTAGAAGAGCGTCCAGGTAATCCCGGCCAGATAGAGAAACACAGCAGGCAGGCCCAGCGCCCCGGTCTGCGCTGTCCAGGCCAGCAGCGCGCCCCAGTTGAAGGCCAGCCCCAGAAACACCTGCGGCCACCAGGTGAAGCGCTTGGCAAAGGGATAGATGGCCACCAGCCCCAGCGACAACACCCCCAGCCCGATGGCGGCCCAGTTGAAGGTGAACAGGATCAGTGCGGCAACTCCGGCTTGAACGGCAAGCCAGATCATCGCCTCGCGCACACTGACCTGCCCCGAGGGTATCGGACGCGAGCGGGTGCGTTCGACCTTATCGTCAATGTCGCGATCGGTGATGTCATTCCAGGTGCAGCCCGCACCGCGCATCAGGAATGCGCCGATCCCGCAACCCAGAAAGATCCAGACGGTCAGCCAGCCCGCCGTCTCGGGCATGGCAGCGGCACCCAGAAAGACACCCCACCAGCAAGGCAGCAACAGAAGCCATGTGCCGATGGGCCGGTCTGCCCGCGAAAGCCGCAGATATGGCTTGAGATCGGGCGGCGCATAGGCATCGACCCAGTTGAGCGCGGGCGCATCAGCGACTCGCTCGGGCGCGTCTGCGCCCTCTGGCCTTTGCTCCGGCTCGGTCATATTGTCCCCTCATGGCCACGACGCGCGCGAAAATCCGCCTCTTTGTAGAGCAGCCACTGGGTCCGGGGCAAGGGATCGCCCTGTCCCAGGCTCAAGCGCATTATCTGATCAATGTCATGCGCCTTGGCATCGGAGCAGAGATCGAGCTGTTCAACGGCCGCGACGGCGCATGGCTGGCGCATCTGACACAGGCAGGAAAACGCGCTGCCATGGCGGAATGTGCGCAGCAATGCGCGCCACAGCGCGACCCGCCCGACCTGTGGCTCGTCTTTGCACCGATCAAGAAGACGCGGACCGATTTCATCGTCGAGAAGGCCGCCGAGCTTGGTATCGCGCGCATCCTGCCGGTGCAGACCGAGTTCACCAATGCCGAGCGCATCCGGCAGGACCGGCTGCAGGCCCATGCAGTAGAGGCCGCCGAGCAATGCGGGGGCACCCATGTGCCCGAGGTGGCGCCGCTTGTGCCTCTCGCGCGGCTCCTGGCCGACTGGCCCACCGACCGGGCGCTGATCTGGGCTGACGAGGCCCTCGCAGGCACGACACCGGCAAAGCTACCCCCTGCCCCGGCGGCAATCCTGATCGGACCCGAAGGCGGGTTCTCACCCGCTGAACGCGCGAGGCTGGCCGCGCTACCCGTGGTCAACCCCGTCACGCTGGGGCCACGCATCCTGCGCGCAGATACGGCGGCTGTGGCGGCGATCACGCTGTGGCAGGCGGCGCGGGGGGATTGGCGATGATCCGCCCCGAATTGCGTGCTTTCCTGTCGCGCTGGTCCGAAGTGCTGACCGGGCTGGCCATCGCCGCCTTTGGCCTGTTCAGTCTGCAGGCCACCGGGGTGTTTTTTCAGGGGCTGGCGGGGCTGGTCGTGCTGGCAGGACTGGCGCTGGCACTGATCGGCTGGCGACGGCTGCGCTTCCAGCGCAGCGGCGAAGCGCCCGGTGTGGTGCAGGTGGTCGAGGGGCAGATCTCCTATTTCGGGCCGGACCGGGGCGGATTTCTCGGCCTCGATGACCTGATCGAACTGCACCTGACCCGCTCGGGGCAAAGCTGGTTGCTTGTCGGCAGCAATGACACGGCGTTGGAGATCCCGGTCGCTGCGCGCGGGGCCGAGGCGCTGTTCGACGTGTTTGCCGCACTGCCAGGGTTGTCGATGCAGACCCTTCTGGCAGCGCTCGATGCCCCGCGGCCGCGCCACCTGCTCTGGCGCGACCCGGAGCGCGCGCCCGAATTACGCATCACCCGGCATCACACGCCCTGAGCGCGCGCACCCCTGCCGCAAGGCATCATCGCAATGCTTGACTTGCCGCCCCTCGCGGGCCACATCTCGCCGTCAATGCAGCAGGCGACAACAGATCGGAGCACGCATGTCCATTCCACAAACCGGCGGCGGGCCGATCGAAACCAAGGCACAACTGGCCGAATATCTGGCAGCGGGCTGCAAGCCGAAAGACCAGTGGCGCATCGGCACGGAGCATGAGAAATTCGGCTATTGCCACGACACGCTGCGCCCAATCCCCTATGACGGACCGCGTTCGGTCCGGGCCGTGCTCGAGGGGCTGCGCGACCGCTTCGGCTGGACGCCGGTACTGGAGGGCGGGAACATCATCGGGCTGGAGAAGGATGGCGCGAATGTCAGCCTCGAGCCTGGCGGGCAACTGGAGCTTTCGGGCGCGCCGCTCGAGACGATCCACCAGACCTGCGACGAGGTGAACGAACATCTGCGGCAGGTACGCAGCGTAGCCGACGAGATCGGCGTGGGCTTCATCGGCCTTGGTGCCGCCCCGATCTGGTCGCATGAGGACATGCCGATGATGCCCAAGGGGCGCTACCGGCTGATGACCGATTACATGGACCGCGTCGGCACATCCGGCAAGCAGATGATGTATCGTACCTGTACCGTACAGGTGAACTTCGATTTCGCGTCCGAGGCCGACATGGTGCAGAAACTGCGCGTGGCGCTCGCATTGCAGCCAGTGGCGACGGCGCTTTTCGCTAATTCTCCCTTCTTCGAGGGCAAGCCTAATGGTCACAAGAGCTGGCGCGCGCGGGTCTGGCGGCATCTGGACCCGGCGCGCACCGGCATGTTGCCTTTTGTGTTCGAGGACGGCTTCGGGTTCGAGCGGTGGGCCGAATACGCCCTCGATGTGCCGATGTATTTCGTCTATCGCGATGGAAAATACATCGACGCGCTCGGGCAGTCCTTCCGCGATTTCCTGCAAGGCCGCCTGCCCGCCCTGCCCGGTGAAGTGCCCACACTTTCGGACTGGGCTGACCACCTGACCACGATCTTTCCCGAGGCGCGGGTCAAGAAATTCATCGAGATGCGCGGGGCCGATGGCGGGCCGTGGCGCAGGCTCTGCGCCCTGCCTGCGCTCTGGGTCGGCCTGACCTATGAGCAAGGTGCCCTTGATGCCGCATGGGATCTCGCGAAAGGCTGGGACGCCGAAACGCGCGAGGCGCTCCGCGTCGCCGCCTCGGTCGATGGTCTGGCGGGCGAGGTGAACGGCATCCGCCTGCATGATCTGGCACGCGAGGTCGTCACGATTGCCGAGGCGGGGCTGAAGGCGCGCGCGAGGCAAGGCGCGGGCGGAATGCTGCCGGACGAGACGCATTTCCTCAACGCTCTCAAGGAAAGCATCGAGACCGGCCAGACCCCGGCGGATGAATTGCTGGCCCGTTATGAAGGCGACTGGCAGGGCGATCTGAGTCGCATCTATACGGATTACAGTTATTGAGCTCTGTCTTGACTTCCCAGCCCGCACAAGGGCAAGCACCCGTCATGACGAAACACGGCATCTCCACAGCGCAACGCAACAATCCGTCCGCACGGCTCAGCCTGCGGCACCGGGGCGAAGACATGCTGGCGGGCTTTCTGCTGTCAGCAACGCGGCTCCTGCCTTACCGCTGGCGCATTCCGGCCTTTGGTTGGCTGGGGGCGCATGTGATCGGTCCGCTGGCCGGGATGCGCCAGCGGGTGCGCAGGAACCTGCGCCTTGTCGCTCCTGACACGCCCGCGAACGAGGTTGCGCGGCTGGCCCGCACAGTGCCTGGCAATCTTGCGCGCACACTGGCCGAAATCTTTTCGGGCGATGCCTTCATCGCCCATGTCCGCAACAGCCCGATCGAAGGCGACGGGCTGTCCGAGTTACAAGCCGCGCATGACGCGGGGCGGCCTGTTGTCGTGGTCACCGCGCATCTGGGCAATTACGACGCCGTACGAGTGATGCTGCGCGAACGCGGCTTCGATCTGATGGGGTTTTACATGCCCATGCAAAACCCGGCATTCAACCGACGCTATGTCAGCGCAATGACGCATATCGGCCCGGTCGCGCCGCGTGACCGCGCCGGAATTGCTGAGCTGGTCAAGCATCTGCGCAAGGGCGGGATGATCGGGCTGGTTGCGGATCATTACATGTCGCGCGGTGAATTGATCGACTTCATGGGACAGCCAGCGCGCACTTCGACCGCCTCGGCCGAGATGGCGCTGAAATATGACGCGCTGCTGGTCCCGGTTTATGGCATCCGCCAACCCGACGGGTTGTCTTTTCGTATCCGCATCGAGGCTCCAGTCCCGCATAGCGACCCGCTGACAATGACCCATGCGCTCAACGCATCACTGGAGACGCTGGTCCACGCGCATATGGATCAGTGGATGTGGACACATCGCCGCTGGAAGCGCAATCGCCCCAAAAAACGGGGCCGGGCGCGGCAGGATTGATCAGGGCGAAGGCGCGTCATCCTGTCGGGTGACAGGTTTGGGCTTGTCGTCATAGCGCGGGTCGAGGATTCGCTGACCATCGCCGTCAGGGTCGTCATACATGCCCTTGCGCAGGGTCCAGACAAAAGCTGCTAGCCCGAGAAGGCCCAGAAACAGCGATGCCGGTATCAGGATTACCAGAACGTCCATCTTCGCTCCTTATTTCAGTCGCAGCGCGTTGAGCGTCACGCTGATCGAGGAGACCGACATCACGAAGGCCGCCCAGAGCGGCGTGGCAAACCCGAACAATGCTATGGGCACGAAGATGACGTTATAGATCCCCGATTGCCAGAGATTCTCGCGGATCCGCCGCAGCGCGGTTTTCGATAGACGCATGGCATCGGCCACAGGCAAGAGATCGCGTCCCAGAAGAACCATGTCCGAGGCCGCCCTCGCCGCATCCAACGCCGAGGCGGGCGAAATCGAGACATGTGCAGCAGACAGCGCGACCGTGTCATTCAGCCCGTCGCCCACCATCAGGACCTTGTGGCCTTGCCCCTGCAGATCAGCGATGGCCTGCGCCTTGTCCTGCGGCAACGCCCCGGCCTGCCAGTCGGAAATTCCCAGATTCTCTGCCAGATCACGCACGGCCGCGTCCACATCGCCCGAGATCAGCCGCACGGATTTGCCCTGTGCCAGCAACGCCTGCACCACCTCTTTCGCACCAGGGCGCAACTGGTCGGTGAAGGTGAAGGCATGTGTCTGCTCACCGATGGCCAGATAGGCGGCGGTCACGCCGCGCGTCTCGGCCCCGACCCATGCAGCGCGGCCCAGTCGGACGGTTGTGCCCTGCCATATGGCCTCGATGCCATGACCAGCCTGCTCAGTGACCGCTTCCAGCTCTGCCGGTGCAACCTCATGGTCGCGCAGCGCGCGCGCAAGCGCCTGTGCCAGCGGGTGGCTGGACGCCTCTGCCAGGGCCAGCGCAACGGCGCGCGCATCGGGCGGGTGCCGGTCAAGATTGGTGGGAACCGGGGTGCCCATGGTCAGCGTGCCGGTCTTGTCGAAGATCACCGTATCAACCTCGGCCAGCCGCTCCAGCGCCGTGCCGTCCTTGATCAGAAGACCCTTGCGAAACAGCTTGCCACTGGCCGCCGTCACCACCGCAGGCACCGCCAGACCCAGAGCGCAGGGGCAGGTGATGATCAGGCTGGCCACGGCGATATTCATGGCAAGGCGCAGATCGCCGCCCGAGATCCAGTACCAGACCACGAAGGCGGCCAGCGACAGGATCGGGATTGTCGGTGCATAGGCCGCAGCGGCCTTTTCGGCGATGGTCGTGTAGCGCATGCGTGCCGATTCGGCATTGGCCACCAGATCGGCCATGCGGTGCAGCGAGCTGTCCTTGCCCGCTGCCGTGACGCGGATCTGCAACGGGCCGGTGAGGTTCACTTCCCCGGCGCTGACACTATGGCCCGTTGTCGCGAATACCGGCAGGGTCTCTCCCGTCAGCAACGAGCGGTCGATCTCGGACTGGCCCGCAATCACCGCGCCATCCACCGGGACCCGCCCGCCGGGGCGCACCAGAACCACATCGCCCACGGAAAGCTCGGCCACGTTCACGGTGGTCTCGTGTCCGTCGTCAAGCCGGATCGCGCGCGGCACCTCGAGCGCGGCCAGTTCCTGCGCTGCCGAGCGCGCGGCCGCGCGGGCGCGGAAATCGAGATAGCGGCCGACCAGCAGGAAGAAGATCAGCATCACCACGGCCTCGAAATAGGCGTGCTGGCCCGACAGAAGAGACTCGTAGAGCGAAATGAACAGTGTCAGGACAATGGCAAAGGAAATCGGGCCGTCCATGTCCATCCGGCCCGCGCGCAGCGCGCGCCAGGCATTGCGAAAGAAGGGCTGGCCCGCGAAGGCCACGGTCGGAATCGCGATCAGCGCCGAGATCAGATGAAACAGGTCGCGCGTCGGCCCGTCCGCCCCGGCCCAGACAGCGACCGAAAGCAGCATGATATTCATCATCGCAAAGCCCGAGACGCCCACCCGCATCAGGAGGTCGCGCCCCTGCCGCTCGGTTTCGGTCATCGAGATGGTGCCCGCATCCATCTCGTGGGCCTCATAACCCAGCCGCTCCAGCCGTGCGATGATATCCTGAGCCTCAATGCCCGCTTTCGCATCCACGCTCAGGCGCTTCAGCGTCAGGTTCAGCCGTGCGGAGTTCACACCTTCAATGCCCGCCAGCCCCTGTTCAATGGTCGCGATGCAGCCCGCGCAATGCACCCCCGGCACAGACACCAGCAGGCGCGCATCGGGCGGATCGGCGCGCGCCGCCAGCGCCTCGGCAGCGGGGGCGGCTTCGCAGGCCGGGCAGGCCGATGGACGGGCTGTCGCGAGGGACATCAGAGCGGGTCAGCGCAGATGCAGAACGACACGCTGGCGAAACTCGGTGCCCTCGGCCGAGACCGCATGCATCCGGATATTCCAGTTGCCGGGGCCAATCTCGACCGGGGCGCGGTAGGCCCCACCGGTGAAGCGGAAATCCGGGATCTGGTCGTTGCGCACATGAGTCGCGGCCCCCAGCACTGCATCGAGATGCGCCACTTGGACGGGCTGGCCGTCGGGGTCGGTGATCGCCAGTGTCAGGATGCCATCGTCATGGCTGGCTTTTACATTCCAACCAAGAGCAAGTTGTTCGGCCAGTTCCTCATTGAAATTCTGGCTTGCGACGAAGGAATTATCCACTTCCAGCCCGGGAAAGGTGCTGACCGCGTTGAATGCCAGCGTCAGGTTGGCCGCAAGGATCACACCGAAAGACGACACCGCGATGATAAGCACCTTGCGGCCCGTCATGCGGAATCCCTTGTGATTGTCCTGTGTCATTGGCTTCTCCCGTTGAAGACTGTGTCCGAATAGACCCGCTCGCTCCCCCCGGCAATCGATGCCCAGATGCGCACCGTGCTGCGTTCCGATGTGTTGGACCGCGTGCCCGGGGGGGCCGTCAGATAGACCCGCAGCAACGCCTGCTCATCCGGGCCGACTGTGACGCTGTTGCTGTCCTCGCCCTGGATTGACAGGCTCAGATCGGGGTTTTCGGTCACGGACAAGGTGAAAACACGGGTGTCATGATACATGTTGCGCAAGCGGATGTCATAGACATTGCGCACCGTCCCGTCAGAGAGCACCACATGCGTCGGGTTGCGCACCGGGGCCACGCTCATGTCCAGATCGGCGCGGATGAACAGCGCCACGATCAGGCCGATGCCGATGATGCTCCAGATCGAGGTATACAGAATCGTGCGCGGGCGGAAGACGTGTTTCCAGACAGATTTCGGTTCCGCGCCCTGCTGCTCGGCCACCTGATCGGACAGCGCCATGTAGCTGATCAGACCGCGCGGTTTGCCGATCCGATCCATCACCTCGTCGCAGGCGTCAATGCACAGCCCGCAGGTGATACACTCCATCTGCTGGCCGTCGCGAATGTCGATCCCCATAGGGCAGACATTGACGCAGGCCATGCAGTCGATGCAGTCGCCCTGATCTGGGTCGAGCTGACCCTTCTTCATTTTGCCGCGCGGCTCGCCCCGCCAGTAGCGGTAATCGATGGTGAGCGTGTCCTCATCCATCATCGCGGCCTGAATTCGCGGCCATGGGCAGGCATAGATACAGACCTGCTCGCGGAAGAACCCGCCGAAGAGGAAGGTCGTCATGGTCAGGATCAGGACAGTCATATAGGCAATCGGATGCGCCTGCCCGGTGAACAGATCGACAAAGAGCGTCGGCGCATCGGCAAAGTAGAACACCCAAGCCCCGCCTGTAGCCATGCCGATCAGAAACCAGACAACCCATTTCAGCCCGTATTTCCTGGCCTTCTCGAGATCCCATTTCTTGCGATGCAACCGCAGCCGCGCATTGCGGTCGCCTTCGATCCATCGCTCGACCAGAATGAACAGATCGGTCCAGACCGTCTGCGGGCAGGCATAGCCGCACCAGACCCGACCCAGCGCCGAGGTGAACAGGAACAAGCCAATCCCCGCCATGATCAACAGCCCGGCCACGAAATAGAATTCATGCGGCCAGATCTCGACCATGAAGAAGAAGAAGCGCCGGTTTGCCAGATCCAGCAGCACTGCCTGATCGGGCATCTCGGGACCGCGATCCCAGCGAATCCAGGGGATAATGTAGTAAATCCCCAGCATGACTGCCAAAAGCCACCATTTCATGGTGCGGAAACTGCCCTTCACGCGGCGCGGGAAGATCGGCTCGCGCTTGGCATAGAGTGGCTGAGGGTTTTGATCGGCGGATGACACGCGCTGGCTCCTTGAACTTGTTCTTGCGCTCTTCTCACAAGCTAGCGGACCGGGCCTTGACCTGAATCAAAACTCTCAACGAGCATGTATCTTTGGACAGTATGTCGCGGCTGCAAGATTTGTGGGATGGCCGCTTCTTGTGGCCCTCAATTTAAGCACAGAGCGCGTGAGAGCCTGCGAAATACCAAGACTCGCAACCCGTCTATACTCAGTGGTGTCTACCCCACACCACGCGACAGTTCAAACCTGCGGCGCTGCGACATTCAGTCCCGGAGCGACAGCGGCCTCGCGCCGGAGCCAGCGGCAAAACGCCCGCAGGGGCGGGCGCTGAACACCCGGGCGCGTGAGCAGGTAATAACCACGCGGTGTGTTGTCGCGCAGCACGACACGCAGGCGACCGCTGGCCAGATCCTCTGCAACCAGCCCTTCGGTCACGACCGCCAGCCCCTGCCCCGCTCGCAGCGCATCGAGCATCAGATTGCCGGGCAGATGGGTCATCCCCCCGCGCCGGGGCAGCGCAACGCCCTGCCGGGACAGAAATTGCACCGCCTCGTTATGGCCCAACTCGCTCAGCCACGGCAGGCCTGCCAGCACATCAGGGTCACTCGGGTCCTTGCCTTCCAGCAGGTCAGGGGCCGCCGCCACCACCAGCGAGACCCGCAGCAGCATCTGCGCCTCAAGACCCGGCCATTTTCCAGTTCCGTGCCGGATGGCGACCTCAAAGCCGCCCGGTTCCAGCACGCGCAGCGCGGCACTCGGGTCGAGCACCAGATCGACCTCCGGGTGGGCTGCACGAAAACGACCAAGGCGCGGAACCAGCCATGCGCTGGCAAACATGGCGGTGGTCGTGACCTGCAAGGGGCGCGTGTCCTGCGCCTCGGTGACTTCGCGCACGACGCGGGAGATCTCGCCAAAGCCTTGCCGCAACCCCTCGGCCAGGCGCAACCCCTCATCCGTGAGTTCGATCCGGCGACCGCTGCGCACGACCAGACTCAGATCGAGGGCTTTCTCCAGCGCGCGGATCTGCTGGCTGACCGCTGCATGGGTCACGCCAAGCTGCCCTGCAGCCGCGGTTACAGTGCCGGTCTCTGCCAGCGCACTGAACGCCCTGAGCGCCGAAAGCTGCGGCATGGTCTGCCAGTCGATCATGTAAGTTCACCTAACATGTCGGAAGTATTCCAGAGTCGCACCGGGCATCAGTATCGCCCATATAGACAATATCGCAACCCTGTCCTGGAGAGTGTCATGTTAGTTATCCATGCAAGATCCCTGTTCCTTGCCGCACGGATGCGGCACACCGATGCGACCAGCCGTGCCAAGCCGCAGCACGTCGCCCCTTCACTGCGGCAGCGTGATTTCGTGCGGCTGCGCGCGCCGCTGGCCTGAACTGTCGGCAAAGATGAAAAAGCCGGCCCGCTAAGCGGGCCGGCTTTGTAGTCAGGTATGGTCGGTCGCGTTACTGACCACCCCCGAGCTGGTGCACATAAGCAGCAACCGCGCGGATTTCCGCATCGCGCAGACGCTCGGCAAATCCAGGCATCACCCCGAAGCGCGAATAGTAGATCGTGTGCCGAATCGCCTCGGGGGATCCGCCATAAAGCCAGATCTGATTGTTGAGCGCAGGAGCCCCGATGAAGTAATCCCCGCTGCCGTCATCCATATGGCAGGACGCGCAGTTGATCTCATAGAGTTCCTGCCCGGCGCTGGCGAGTTCGGCGTCATGATCCGACGCCGAGAGCGACAGGACATAATTCACGACCTGATCGATCTCTTCGTCGTCCAGCAACCCGTCACGCCCGAAAGCCGGCATTTCCGACCAGCGCGCATCCATGAAATCTTCGTTGCGGATGCCGTAGCGGATGGTTTGATGGATATCTTCCATCGTGCCGCCCCAGAGCCAGTCATCATTCAGCAGGTTGGGATATCCAGCCGCCTGCACACCCGCACCGCCAGCACCGTGGCATTGCGAACATTGCGCACGAAACACCGACCCACCAGCATTGATGGCAAAGCGATGCAACTCGTCATCCTCGCGGATTTCATCCAGATCGGTATCGACGAGCTGTGCGAAGAACACCTCGTTGCGATCTTCGAAATCCGCGATTTCCGCCGCGACATTGGCCCGCGAGGAATAGCCCAGCAGACCCGAGGTTGCCGACTGGATCCCCGGCCAGGCCGGATAGGCGATCCAGTAGCCGAACGACCAGACGATGGTGATGATGAAGATCCAGACCCACCAGCGCGGCATCGGGTTGTCGTATTCCTCAATCCCATCCCAGGTATGGCCCGTGGTTTTGACCTCTTGCTCGAGCTTCTTGGCCGGGTCTGGATATTGACGCGAAGGCGGCTTGACCTTGTTTTCGGACTCTTCAGCCATCAGCGGGCCTCTTTCGGATTGTTGCGACCGCCGGTGCTGGGGCCGGTATTGCCCCCCCCGGGCTTGTCGTCGTTGCGGAAAATCATGTTGGCCGTGTCGTCATGCACCTTGTTCGCACCGGGGCGCAGGATGAAGATGAACACCCCGATGAAGAAACAGAACATGAACAGCAGATGCCAGCTGTCGGCGAAGGTACGCAGCCAGGTGTAGGTTTCCATATCGCCCTCCTCTCAGCGGCTTGCATCGGGCACGAACGTGTCGAAATCGACCAGCGTACCCAGCATCTGCATATAGGCGATGATCGCGTCCATCTCGGTCACGACACCCTCCTGCCCATCGAAACTCCGCTGCTGAGCACCAGCGTAACGATCCGCCACCGGGTCGCCGAATTCATCCGCTTGCGCGAAGAAATCACTGACCGCCAGTTCCATCATCTCGTCGGTATAGGGGTGCCCGAGGATCTGATAGACACGCATGATATCGCGGACATGCTCGGCATCGGCTTGCGTCAGTTCACGGTTCATCATGAAGCCATAGGGCGGCATGATGGATTCCGGCACAACCGATTGCGGGTCGATCATGTGCTGCACATGCCAGTCATCGCTGTAGCGACCGCCCAGCCGGGCCAGATCTGGCCCGGTCCGCTTGGAGCCCCACTGGAACGGGTGGTCGTACATCGACTCGGCCGCAAGGCTGTAATGGCCGTAGCGTTCCACCTCGTCGCGCATCGGGCGGATCATCTGGCTGTGGCAGTTGTAGCAACCCTCGCGCAGATAGATCTCGCGGCCCTTGATCTCCAGCGGAGAATAGGGGCGCATACCCTCGACCTTCTCGATCGTGTTTTCCAGGTAGAACAACGGCACGATCTGCACGATCCCCCCGATGGTCACAACCAGAAACGACAGCACCAGAAGCAGCGTGGCATGCGTTTCGATTTTCTTGTGATGATCAAGAATTCCCATCACGCCCTCCGTTATTCAGCGGGCACTGCAGCGGCAGCAGGCGCGGCGTCGCGCCTTGGGCTGCTCGTCACAGTTTTCCACAGGTTGTAGCACATGATGACAGCCCCGGTGAGGAACAGGACCCCACCCAGCGTGCGCACCACATACATCGGGAATTTCGCGGCCACCGTGTCAGCGAAGGAGTTCACGAGGAAGCCCTGCGCATCGACTTCGCGCCACATCAGGCCTTCCATGATGCCCGTCACCCACATCGAGGCGGCATAGAGCACGATCCCGATGGTCGCGAGCCAGAAATGCCAGCTCACAAGGCTGAGACTGTAGAGCCCCTGCCGCTGCCAGAGCTTCGGCACCAGATAATAGAGCATCCCGAAGGTGATCATGCCATTCCAGCCCAGCGCGCCCGAATGCACGTGGCCGACTGTCCAGTCGGTGTAGTGCGACAGCGAGTTCACGGCCTTGATCGACATCATCGGCCCTTCAAAAGTGGCCATGCCATAAAAGCCCACCGAGACCACCATCATACGGATGATCGGGTCGGTGCGCAGCTTGTCCCAGGCGCCCGAAAGCGTCATCAGACCATTGATCATGCCACCCCAGGACGGCATCCACAGCATGATCGAGAAGGTCATGCCCAGCGTCTGCGCCCAGTCGGGCAGCGCGGTGTAATGCAGGTGGTGCGGCCCGGCCCAGATGTACAGGAAGATCAGCGCCCAGAAGTGCATGATCGACAGCTTGTAGCTGTAGACCGGACGCTCGGCCTGTTTCGGGATGAAGTAATACATCATGCCCAGGAACCCGGCCGTCAGGAAGAAGCCCACGGCGTTATGGCCGTACCACCACTGGATCATCGCCGATTGCACGCCCGACCAGACCGGCACCGACTTCGACCCGAAGACCGAGACCGGAATCGCCAGGTTGTTGACAAGGTGCAGCATCGCGACGGTGATGATGAACGCCATGTAGAACCAGTTCGCCACATAGATATGCGGTTCGCGGCGCTTGATGATTGTGCCCATGAAGACCAGCAAGAACGCAACCCAGACGATCGTCAGCCACAGGTCGGTCAGCCATTCGGGTTCGGCGTATTCATTGCCCTGGGTGGACCCCAGCACATAGCCGGTCGCTGCCATGACGATGAACAGTTGGTATCCCCAGAACACGAACCACGCCAGACCGCCCCCAAACAGGCGGGCTGCGGAGGTACGCTGCACGACATAGAAAGCAGATGCGATCAGGGCGTTGCCGCCAAAGGCAAAGATCACGGCCGAGGTATGCAAGGGACGCAGCCGCCCGAAATTGAGATAGCCCTGGACCCACTCAAAATTCAGTTGCGGCCAGGTCAGCTGCGCGGCGATGACAACGCCGACCAGAAAACCGACCACACCCCAGAAAGCTGTCGCGATCACGCCATAGCGGATCGGGCCATCCATATACTCGTTGGCATTGGCAACCGGTGCCGGCTCACCGATCCGGCGGATGACCCAGATGAAGGTGATCACTGCGGCCAGGATGATCACCAGCATGTGGACAAGATATGCCAAATCGCGCGCCATACTGGCAGCGACCGCGGCAACCACCACGACCAGCCCCAGAACGGCAAGCTTTATGTAATCCCACATAATTTGCGTCCCTCATTTTTGCGCTGCAGCAGTCTTAACCGCTGCAAACACGGTTTTGCATGATGCCTTTTGTCACGGGGATGCGTGCTCAACCTTGATTCAGGTCAAGGTAGCCGGGATGAAAACCTGCGCGAGATCAGTCAGGAATGCGCGCCAAATACGCGTTGAGATAGCACCACGTCGCTAGAGGAGGCCCCGATGTCCTACAAGTCCATCTGCACGTTTCTGACGACCGAGGCTGACATTGCTCCGATGCTTGCTTCGGCCGCGGCACTGACGCGACGATTTGACGCCCATCTCGAGGTCTGCTGCATGGGTGTGGATACCACGCAGAGCATGGGGTTCTATGCCGGTGCGCCGGCGCTTATGTATGAAAACGCGCTGGAAAGCGCCAAGAAGGCTGCCACCGTCCTGAGCGAGGCCGCGCGCGAGTACCTTCGCAACAGCGATCTGCGCTGGAGCGTCGATTCCACGATTCTGACCATTGGCGGAATGAACGCGTATGTTGGGGTCAAGGCGCGGTTTTCCGATCTGGTCCTTCTGCCGCGCCCCTATGGCGAGAGCCGCTTGCCGCAGGACGAGATAACAACCGAGGCCGCGCTCTTTGATGGTGCCGTGCCAGTGCTGGTGCTGCCAGAACCGGGTACTGCGCTGCCCGAGTTCCGCAAGATCGTGTTGGCATGGAATCAGGGAGACGAAGCACTGCGTGCAGCGCGCGCTGCTCTGCCGCTGTTGATTGCCGCCGATCTTGTGAATGTCGTGATCATCGACCCGCCTTCTCATGGCGTGGAGCGCTCTGATCCGGGCGGGATTCTGACCCAGATGCTGGCACGGCATGGCGTACAGGTCGAAGTGTCGGTGCTGGCCCGGTCACTGCCACGGATCAGCGACGTTCTCAGACGCCATGTCACTGACCAGGATGCCGATCTGCTGGTGATGGGGGCCTACAGCCATTCACGCTTGCGACAGGCGATTCTGGGCGGGACTACGCGCAACCTGCTTGAGGAAACCAAGGTGCCTGTGCTGATGGCACGCTGAGGCCGGTCAAAGACCGTGACTGTCGAGCTTACGCTGAATCAGAAACAGCGCATCGCGGAAATATGGGACCATTCCCTGCGGGGCACGATACATGTCGGCGCGTGCGCTCTGGGCAAGCTGATCGAGCTCTGCCGCATTCAGCCCCTGCAACCCTGCCATGAGCCGTCGATACTCTTCGGCCTCATAGATCAACAGCCCCTGCGGTAGCGGGTTGGCGACAGCCTGTTCCACCACAGGCCCGAATATATCGACCGAGACCGCGCTCTTGGCAAAATACTGTACCGCATCCGCCTTCTCGAAGGCCATACCGGCCACAAAGACAGCCGCCAAGGCGCAATGGACAAGATAGCGGCGACGGGCAGGCGGGGATGAGCTGGCATCCTCTGTTGTGGCAGGCTGCGTCGCTATCTTTTCCGTCGTCTCGGCATCCGTCTCTGTCGTCTCGGCGTCGGTCGGCTCAGTCACCGATGCCCGACCTTCGACCAATTCCGTGTAATCCCTGTCCCAATCGAACATGGCGCACCCCCTTGGCGACAAACCGTCGCTGCCAGTGCAACCTCAGTCTTCTTTAGATTGCGCAGAGCAGCAAGCAACAAGGATTAGAGTAGAGCCAATTATGGGTTTTTTTCGAATAAGAGCGGGCTTTTCGATGGCAAGAGCTCTATTGACAGCTCACACGAGGAAGCCGCCATCGGAATCATCGCCCGTTTCTTCCAGAAGGCGGTCGAAATCAGGAATGACGATCTGACGCTTGCCTTCGGTCACGATCAGCCCTTCCTTCCGGAGGATCGACATCTGTCGGCTGACGGTTTCCAGCGTCAGACCAAGGTATTCCGACATTGCCTCGCGCGTAAGTGGCAAGTCGAATCGAAGCTCCCCATCCGATGCGCGCAGTTGCAGCGATGCGTCGCGCCGGGCGATGATGCAGATCAGGCTGGCGATCTTCTCGCGTGCGGTCTTGCGCCCCAAGAGCAGCATCCACTCGCGCGCTGCATCCAGTTCGTCCAGCGTCATCTCCAGCAGGCGCTGACCAATATGCGGCGTCTTTAACATGAGGTCTTCGAACGGCTTCTTGCGGAAACAGCACATCACCAGATCCGTCGCCGCTGTCACGTCATAGGCCGAGGTCTCACGCCCCGGACGCCCCGCAAAATCCGACGGCAGCAGCAAACCAACCATCTGGCGACGGCCATCCTCCATGGTCTGGCTAAGTGTCGCGATCCCGGTAACGACCGAGGCCACGAAATCCATCTTGTCGCCTGCCCAGACCACGGTCTGTCCGGCCTCGAAACTGCGATAGAACTTGATCTTCTCCAGAGATTCCAGTTCTTCGGTTTCACACCGCGCGCAAACCGCCCTGTGGCGGATCGGACATTCCTTGCATTCCTGCGAGTAGGGTTGAATTTTTGGGGTGGTTCGAGTCATGAGAGTTGATCTGCATCAAAGCGGCGGCGATAGTTACCTGTGTAACCCTAAACCCATGTCAGATGTTAATCAACTCGCACAAATGGGTTTGTTTGATGCGCGTGTACCGCGATACACGAGCTATCCAACAGCGCCTCAGTTCTCGGACTCGGTCAACGGGTCAGATTTTGAAAGCTGGGTCAGGGCGATAGAGCCTTTCAGCAAGGTTTCTCTCTATCTGCATGTGCCCTTCTGTCGCAGGTTGTGCTGGTTCTGCGCCTGCCGGACCCAGGGCACCAGCAACGACGCACCAGTGATCGCATATGTCGACTCACTGGAACAGGAACTGGCGCTTCTGCGCAATACCCTCCCCGAAGGCGTCAGCCTGTCGCGCCTGCATTGGGGTGGCGGCACACCAACCATGATGCCGCCCGACCAGATTCGCTCTCTCGCGGGCAAGATATTCGAGATCTTGCCACTGGCCGAGGGTGGCGAGTTTTCGGTCGAGATCGACCCTAACGAGATTGACGAAGCGCGGCTGGATGCCTTGACAGAGGCCGGTATGAACCGGGCCTCGATAGGCGTGCAGGATTTCGACCCGGAGATTCAGACCGTCATCGGGCGTGACCAGAGCTTCGAGATCACCAAATTGACCGCCGATGCCATCCGCGCGCGCGGTATCGGCTCGCTGAATGCCGACATCCTCTACGGGCTCCCCTCTCAGAGTAATCGGCGGATCTCTGATTCGATCCAGAAACTGCTGAGCCTGAACCCTGACCGGATTGCGCTTTATGGTTACGCGCATGTGCCCTGGATGGCACGACGCCAGCAGATGATTCCATCGGACACTCTGCCTCGACCCGAAGAACGCCTCGACCTCTTTGATACGGCGCGCCGACTTCTGGTCTGGGACGGCTACGAGGAAATCGGCATCGACCATTTCGCCCGCCCGCATGACGGGCTGGCAAAGGCGGCAAAAGCCGGCACCCTGCGGCGCAATTTTCAGGGCTACACGGATGACACCGCGCCGGTGCTGATCGGGCTGGGGGCATCTTCGATTTCGCGCTTTCCGCAGGGCTATGCACAAAACGCTCCGGCAACGGCGCAGTGGAAGAAGGCCATCGAGTCGGGGCGATTCGCGACCGCACGCGGTCATGCGTTTTCAGCGAATGACCACTGGCGCGGTCGCGCCATTGAGGCGCTGATGTGCGATTTCAGCCTGTCACGCGACGAGTTGATCAACGCTTACGGGGCCGATGCAGACGTTCTGGACACGCTTCTGGACAAGGCCGTACTGCAATTCGGCAGCTATGTGCGACGCACTCGGGACGGCCTGTCAATTCCGCCCGAAGGCCAGCCGCTGACCCGGATGATTGCGGCCATCTTCGATGAATATGCGATGGCGCAGGCCGGCCATTCCTCGGCCATCTGAGCCGGTCAGGTATCCGCTTCAACAAAGCGCAACAGGCGCGGCAGACAGACCTGCGCAAGGTCGTAATTCTCGACAATGGTCCGGCGCGCAGCCTTTCGCAGTGTTGCATACCGTTCCGGTGCGGCCAGCGCTTCACAGAGCGCGTCTGACCAGCCTTCGATATCGAAGAAATCGACCAACCGACCGTTCACGCCATCGGTGATGACCTCTTCCACCGGCCCGGTGCGCGAAGCGATCACGCAGGCCTCCATCGCCATCGCTTCGAGCATCGACCATGACAGCACGAAGGGCACCGTCAGATAGGCATGGACGCGACTGATCTGCATCAGGCGGGTGAAATCGGGATATGGCACGCGGCCCAGGAAATGCACGCGTGACAGGTCGAGCCGCCCCTCTTGTTCGGCGAGAAAGATCTCGCGCCAAGACCCCTTCGCCGGAGCCGCCCCGTAACTGACCCCGTCGCCCCCGATAATCACCACCTGCGCATCGGGCCGCGCGGCCAGCACATCGGGAAGCGCGCGCAGAAAGATATGCGAGCCGCGATAGGGCTCGAAATTGCGGGCGACATAGGTCAGCACCTCGTCCCCGGCGCGGATTACCCGCCCCGAAGGCAGCCGATAATGCGCCTGCGGATCAGGCCTCAACGCCTGGGTATCGACGCCGTCATGAATGATCGTGATCTTGTCGCGAAAGCAGGGCGGAAAGGTATCGGCCTGCCATTCGGTCGGCGAGAGCGCGGCATCGGCCTGCACCATCGCCAGCGCCAGATGCCCTTGCCGCGCCACGACCGAAAGCTGCGCGCCCAGCTCCTGATGGCTGAATTCCGGGTCAAACCCGACATCCAGACCCTTGGACGCATAATAGAACTCGGCATAGACCAGATGCCGCGCCTCGGGCCAGATATCGCGCAGGAACAGCGTCTCGCCCCAGCCGCAATGGCCGAAAACCACATCGGGGGTGAACCCCACCTTGTCGCGCAATTGGATCGCCGCGCGCGCCACGCGATGCGCGCGGTCGGTCATCGCGGTGTAGGTCGTGCCCAAACGCGATTGCCTCGGGTCGGGCGGCGTGTCGGGCATCGGGTAGCGAAAGGTGCGGATCGCCGTGGCCTGTTGGTTCTTCTCGGCGGTCAGTGCGACCACCTGATGCCCGCGCGCGGCAAGGGCCGGAGCAAGATGACGAAACTGGCCCGGAAAATTCTGATGGACCAGAAGTATCCGCATCACTCAGGCCGCACCCACTGCGCTCATGTCAAAGGCCGCTGCCAGTAGCTGGCGGGTATAGGGGTCTTTCGGCGCGTCGAAGACCTGATCGATGGGCCCGGTCTCGACCACATCGCCCTGTTTCATCACGATCACCTTGTGCGATAGCGCGCGCACCACGCGCAGATCATGGCTGATGAACAGATAGGCCAGCCCGTGCTTGCGCTGCAGGTTGCGCAACAGCTCCACGATCTGCACCTGCACGGTCATGTCCAACGCCGAGGTCGGCTCGTCCAGCACCACCAGTTTCGGGCGCAGGATCATGGCGCGGGCGATGGCGATGCGCTGGCGCTGCCCGCCGGAGAATTCGTGCGGATAGCGTTCCATCGTGGTCGGGTCGAGCCCGACTTCCTCCATGATCTCAGCCACCAGTTCGCGCGGGCTGCGGCCCGTCGGCACGCCATGAACGCCCAGCCCCTCGGCGATGATCTGCTCGACCGTCATGCGCGGGCTGAGACTGCCATAGGGGTCCTGAAACACGATCTGCAGATCGCGCCGCAGACTACGCAGCGCCGCAGATTTGCGGCCCTGGATATTGCCGCCATCGAACCAGATCGGCCCCTCACTGGAGATCAGCCGCAAGATGGCAAGCGCCAGCGTGGTCTTGCCCGACCCGGATTCGCCTACGATGCCAAGCGTCTCACCCGCGCGCAGGGTCAGGCTCGCGCTGTTGACCGCCTTCACATGGCCGACCGTACGGCGCAGGAAACCGCGCTGGATGGGAAACCAGATGCGCAGGTCTTCGGTGCGCAGAATCTCCTGCGCCTGTGGCGGAACCGGGTCGGGCGCGCCAGTGCTCTCGGCGGCCAGCAGCTTGCGCGTATAGGGGTGCTTCGGGTTGGCGAAGATATCCTCGGTCGCGCCCTGCTCGACAATCTCGCCGCCCTGCATCACGCAAACCCGGTCGGCGAAGCGGCGCACGATGTTCAGGTCGTGAGTGATGAACAACAGGCTCATCCCCTCGGCGCGCTTAAGGTCCACCAGCAATTCAAGGATCTGGGCCTGAATGGTCACATCGAGCGCGGTCGTCGGCTCATCCGCGACCAGAAGCTCCGGTCCGTTGGCCAGCGCCATGGCAATCATCACGCGTTGGCGCTGCCCGCCCGAAAGCTGGTGCGGATAGGCCGACATGCGGCTTTCCGCCTCGCGGATGCCGACCTTCTCGAGCAGTTCAAGCACGCGCGCGCGAACCTTTGGCCCGCGCAGCCCCTGGTGCAACTCCAGGCTCTCGGTGATCTGCTTTTCGATCGTATGCAGCGGGTTGAGCGAGGTCATCGGCTCCTGAAAGATGAAGCTGATGTCATTGCCGCGCACCTGCCGTAGCGCACTGTCTGGCGCGCCCACCAATTCCTGACCCTTGAACTTCACCGACCCGGCAACCTGCGCCGAATCCGGCAAGAGACCGACCGCCGAAAGCGCGCTGACCGATTTTCCCGAGCCCGACTCGCCCACCAGCGCAACAGTTTCGCCCTTCTCAACATGGAACGAAATGCTGCGCACGGCGCGCACTTCCCGACCCTCTTGCAGAAAGGTCACCGAGAGGTCGTGGATATCCAGCACGCGGCTCATGAGAAGGTCTTTCTCGGGTCAAAGGCATCGCGCACGCCCTCGAAGATGAACACGAGAAGCGAGAGCATGATGGCGAAAGTGAAGAAGGCCGAAAAGCCCAACCACGGGGCCTGCAGGTTGTTCTTGGCCTGCAGCGTCAATTCCCCCAGCGAGGGTGCGGAGGAAGGCAGACCGAAGCCCAGGAAATCCAGCGCAGCCAGTGAACCGATGACGCCGGTGATGATGAAGGGCAGGAAGGTCAGTGTCGCGACCATCGCATTGGGCAGCACATGGCGGAACATGATCGTCATGTTGGACACGCCCAGCGCGCGCGCGGCGCGGACATACTCGAAATTTCGCGCGCGCAGGAACTCCGCGCGCACCACGCCGACAAGCCCGGTCCAGCCGAAGAGCGTCATCAGAAACACCAGCAGCCAGAAGTTCATCATGAACATCGAGGACAGGATAATGATGACGTAAAGCGAGGGGACGGAATTCCACAACTCGATCACGCGCTGGAAAAACAGGTCGATCAGCCCGCCGAAAAAGCCTTGCACTGCCCCGGCGGCAATCCCGATGACCGAGGTCAGGGCCGTGACCACCAGCGCGAAGGTGATCGACAGCCGGAAGCCATAGATGATCCGCGCCAGAACATCGCGTGCCCGGTCATCAGTGCCCAGAAGATGCGCCCCGTCCGGTGGCGAGGGCGCGGCGCGCCCAATATCATTGATCGTGTTGAAGCTGTAGGGAATGATCGGCCAGATCATCCAGCCCGGCACGATTTCCTTGCCATCGACAATCCCGGTTTCGGCCTGGACCAACGCTTCATCCGGATCGTCAAGGCAAAGCTCGGCCCCGCCTGTGCGGATCAGGCATTGCACTTCAGGGCTGCGATAGACCGCTTCGGTCCGGAAATCGCCGCCGAAGGTGGTTTCGGCATAGAAATTCTGGATCGGGAAGTGGAAACTGCCACGATAGTTGATGACGATGGGACGATCATTGGCGATGAATTCGGCGAAGAGCGACAGACCATAAAGCACGCCGAGGATGATCAGCGACCAGAAGGCCCGCCTGTTGGCGCGGAAATTCCGCCAGCGCCGCCGGTTGAGCGCCGAGATGGTGATGCCGAAGCGTTTGGTGGGCTCTGGTATCGTGGGGCGCTTGCCCTTGCCCTCCTCGGTCGGGTCGGGGGCGGTCACGAAATTGTCGACGCGCTGATCCATCGCTCAGGTCTCCCGCGTCTCGAAATCGATGCGCGGGTCGATCCAGACATACATAAGGTCCGAGATCAGCCCCACCACCAGCCCAATCAGACCGAACACAAACAGCGTGCCGAACATCACCGGGTAATCGCGCGCCACTGTGGCTTCGAACGCCAGCCGCCCCAACCCGTCGAGCGAGAAGATCGTCTCGATAATCAGTGAGCCGCCAAAGAAGACGCCCACGAACACCGCCGGGAACCCTGCAATGACAATCAGCATCCCGTTGCGGAAGACATGGCCATAGAGCACGCGTCGTTCGGCCAGGCCCTTGGCGCGGGCGGTCATCACATATTGCTTGCGGATTTCATCGAGAAAGCTGTTCTTCGTCAGCAAGGTCAGCGTGGCGAAGGCCGAGATGGTCGAGGCGATCACCGGCAGGGTGATATGCCAGAAATAATCCAGCACCTTGCCCATCGGGCTGAGCGTCTCCCACACTTCCTGCGACGAGGTCAGCCCGCGCGCGGGGAATATCTGCCAGTAAGAGCCGCCCGCAAACAGGACCAGCAGCAGGATCGCGAACAAAAAGCCCGGAATGGCATAGGCCACAATGATCAGCCCCGAGGTGAAGGTATCGAACCGCGTGCCATCGCGCACGGCCTTGCGGATGCCCAGCGGGATCGAGACCAGATAAGCGATCAGCGTGGACCACAAGCCAAGACTGATCGAGACCGGCAATTTTTCGATCACCAGATCGACCACCGAGATCGAGCGGAAGTAGCTCTCGCCGAAATCGAAGCGCATATAGTTCCACATCATGTGAAAGAAGCGTTCGACCGGGGGCTTGTCGAAGCCGAACTCGCGCTCGAGCTGGGCAATGAATTCGGGCGGCAGACCGCGCGCGCCCTGATATCGTTCATCCTCGACTGCGCCGACATTGACATCCGCAGCCCCACCATCGAAAGCGCCGAAGACGTTGCCCTGCCCTTCCATCTGGGCAATGACCTGCTCGATCGGGCCACCGGGGACGAACTGCACCAGTAGGAAATTGATGACCATCACCCCGAACAGTGTCGGGATAATCAGCGCGAGGCGTCGGGCAATATAGGCGCCCATGGCTTACCTCAGCGCCCCCACAGCGCGCAGCTCGTCAAGCCGCTCGCTGTTGAACCACCAGAAATCCAGTTCACCCGTCGAATAAGGCGGGGTTTCTTCCGGGCGCTCGAAAATATCCCAATATGCCACCCAGACCACGTCATTATACCAGGCCGGGATGATGAAATGCTCCCAGCGCAGCACCCGGTCCAGCGCCATAAGCGCTGCGTCGCGGGTTTCGGGGTCGGGCGCATCGAGCGACAGGTCAATCACGGCATCCACCAGCGGGCTGCGCAGCCCAGCGGGGTTGAACACGTCATCGGCGGCCTCGGAGCCATAGCGCTGATGCAAGCCGGTGCCGGTATCCATGAAAGCCGCGTATTGGTCGAAGATCATGTCATAGTCGCGATTGCGACGCCGGTCTGTATGCTGGGCCGGGTCAATGCGCTGGAAGCGCGCGTCGATGCCGAGCCCCTGAAGGTTCTGTGTAAAGGCGTCGATGATCGAATCCATCGTGGCCGAGCCCGCGGTCGAAACCGGAATCTCGATGCTCATGCGCTCGCCTTCTGCATTGCGCAGGACGCCAGCATCGTCGACCTCCCAACCAGCCTCTTGCAACAGCGCGCTGGCGCGGCGGACATTGCTCCGGTCGACCAGCCGCGCGGGGTTGGAGCTATGCGGCATCCGGGCAGGTTCGGTCAGGATTTCTTCGGGCACCAGGTCACCCAGCGATTGCAGCAGTTCAAGCTCCAGCCCTTCTGGCGGGCCATCTGGCTGAAACCGTGTGCCTTGCGTAAACGAAACGCGCTGCTGGAACAGACCATATTGCAGCGTTTCGTTCGTCCACTCGAAATTCCAGGCCAGCGAGATGGCATCGCGCACCCGTCGATCCTGCAGAAAGGAACGCTCAAGGTTGAAGACAAAGCCCGTCGGGGTCGGCGCAAAGCCCGTGGGCAGTTCGGTGCGCACCACATGGCCGCGATTTATTGCCGGGAAGTCATAACCTGTCGCCCATTGCCGCGAGTTGTTCTCGCTGCGGAAGGTGTATTCACCGGTCTTGAATGCCTCGAACGCTGCGGCTCCGTCGGCGAAATATTCCACGCGAATTTCATCGAAATTATGCCGTCCGCGATTGATCGGCAGATCAGCGCCCCAATAATCGGGGTTGCGGCGATAGGTGATGCGGCGGTTCACTTCCAGCCCGTGCAGCACATAGGGGCCGGAGCCGGGCGAGATTTCCATGCGCGATTCGTCCAGACGCGCGCCGGTTTCTTCATACCACGCTTGCGAGAAGACAGGTGTCGAGCCCACCTGATCAATCAGCGACCGGCGCGATATGCCATCAGCGAAGGTGAATTTCACTGTATGATCGTCGAGCGCCTCGGCATCGATGACGCGCGCACTGACGGCCTGCGCATAAGAGGGCAGCCCCTGTTCCAGAAACAGGTTATGCGAAAAGACGACATCATGCGCGGTCAGAGGCGTGCCATCGGAAAACCGCGCCTCGGGGCGCATGTGAAAGATCACCCTTTCCTTGGTTTCCGGGTATTCCAGCGAATGCGCCAGCAGCCCGTAGCTTTCGCCATAGGCATCGGCCGGGACCAGCCCGCCGCCGAAGGGCTCGGAAGTCTCGAGCAGGCTCTCGTAGATCGAGGAAGAGAACGCCCCGGCCCGGCCCCGCCGCGTGAACGGGTTCATCGAATCGAACGTGCCCTGCGCCGAGATCGAGATGGCTCCTCCCTTTGGCGCGTCGGGGTTCACATAGCGCAGATGCTCGAAATCGGGTTCGTAGCTCAGATCGCCATAGAAGGAATAGCCATGCGCCTCGATCATCGCGGCGGGGGCCTCGTCCTCCGCCGCGCCCGACTGCACCACGCCCAGTAAGGATAGGGACACCGAAAGCATCGAAAGACGAAGCATCGACGCAAAGCGGGGTGTCCGAGCGACAAGGGAACACATCATGGGGCAATTCCTCCTGTTCGGGCCGTTTCTGGGGATGGCCTCTGACATCGTTATCTAGTGTTTCTGGGGCGCTGTCGACATATGCGCAAGCGTTTCACTCTTTGGACAAGGTAAATTGATGGTGCTTGATGAAAAGCAAACAGG